>CAIXDY010000027.1 GCA_903918325.1 uncultured Actinomycetes bacterium | reverse complement strand
GTTGGTGTTGGTGTTGGTGTTGGTGTTGGTGTTGGTGTTGGGATTACTACGCCTTTATTCCACACCAACTTCTTGCCACTTTTCACACATGTGTATTTTTTACCGCTCGATGTTGCAGTTACGCCAACCTTTGTACATTTAGAACCAGGAGTAATTGCCGCAAAAGATATTTGCGTTGAGAAAATAGAAATTAAAGCGACCGCCACCATCCATATTGGAGCTCTGCGCATAGTGACAAGGTAAAGCAAAATCCCCCCCAGAGTGAATACTCGGAGGGGGTTAATGCCGTTAAATATTAAGCAGTTGGTGCTTCAGCAAGATCTTCAGGTGAATCAGGCATGGTTGCCTTAGCTGCACCCTTGAAAGTAAAGACCGCATCTGCGCCTTCGCCCTCTGCATCAACAACGATGATTTCGCCGGCCTTTAGTTCGCCGAACAAGATGCGCTCTGACAGTGCATCTTCAATCTCACGTTGAATTGTGCGACGCAATGGTCGTGCACCAAGAAGTGGGTCGTAACCGCGAGCAGCAAGAAGATCCTTAGCTGCAGGAGTTAATTCAATGCCCATATCTTTTGCTTGTAAACGATCATCAAGGTTCTTGATCATCAAATCAACGATTTGAATAATCTGATCCTTAGTCAACTGGTGGAAGACAATGACATCATCGATACGGTTCAGGAATTCAGGGCGGAAATGAGTCTTAAGTTCGTCATTTACTTTGCCCTTCATGCGTTCGTAATTTGTCTGGTCGTCATCGCTATTAGCAAAGCCAAGACCAAGACTCTTTGAGATATCGCGAGTACCAAGGTTTGTAGTCATGATGATCACGGTGTTTTTGAAGTCAACGGTGCGTCCCTGTGAATCAGTTAGGCGACCATCTTCAAGAACTTGAAGAAGTGAGTTGAAGATATCTGGGTGTGCTTTTTCGATTTCATCGAAAAGAACAACTGAGAATGGGCGGCGACGAACTTTTTCAGTTAGCTGTCCACCTTCGTCGTAACCAACATACCCTGGAGGTGCACCGAACAAACGTGATGCGGTGTGACGCTCTGAGTATTCAGACATATCAAGTTGAATCAGCGCATCTTGATCTCCGAAAAGGAATGAAGCAAGTGTGCGTGAAAGTTCAGTCTTACCAACTCCAGATGGACCAGCGAAGATAAATGATCCACCAGGACGGCGAGGATCTTTAAGTCCAGCGCGTGTACGGCGGATTGCTTGTGAAAGTGCCTTAATCGCTTGATCTTGGCCAATAACGCGGTGGTGGAGTTCATCTTCCATGCGAAGAAGGCGTGCAGTTTCTTCTTCAGTCAACTTGAAGACTGGAATTCCAGTAGATGCAGAAAGAACTTGAGCGATGAGTTCTTCATCAACTTCAGTGACCTTATCTAGATCGGTTGCTTTCCAATTCTTTTCAGCTTCATGCTTTTCGGCAATAAGAGATTTTTCTTTATCGCGAAGTGATGCTGCCTTTTCGAAATCCTGACCATCAATGGCAGATTCTTTTTCCTTACGGGCATCAGCGATTTTGTCATCAAATGCGCGTAATTCAGCGGGGGCAGTCATGCGCTTAATGCGAAGACGAGAACCTGCTTCATCGATTAGATCGATTGCCTTATCTGGCAAGAAACGATCTGAAACATAACGGTCTGCAAGATTTGCTGCTGCAGCTAATGCGCCATCAGTAATTGAAACACGGTGGTGAGTTTCGTAGCGATCGCGAAGACCCTTCAAAATTTCGATTGTGTGCGCAACCGATGGCTCTTTAACTTGAATTGGTTGGAAGCGACGCTCAAGTGCAGCATCTTTTTCAACATGCTTGCGATACTCATCAAGAGTTGTTGCACCGATTGTCTGTAATTCACCGCGAGCCAACATTGGCTTCAAAATGCTTGCTGCATCAATTGCACCTTCAGCAGCTCCAGCACCAACAAGGGTGTGAATTTCATCGATGAAAAGAATGATGTCTCCACGAGTTTTGATCTCTTTAAGAACTTTCTTCAAGCGCTCTTCGAAATCTCCGCGGTATCGGCTACCTGCTACAAGTGCGCCAAGGTCTAGTGAGTACAGCTGCTTATCTTTCAAAGTCTCTGGCACGTCGTTCTTGTAAATTGCTTGCGCCAAGCCTTCGACAACCGCAGTTTTACCAACACCTGGTTCACCAATAAGAACTGGGTTATTTTTTGTGCGACGTGAAAGAACTTGCATCACGCGTTCAATTTCATTTTCGCGACCAATAACTGGATCGAGCTTTCCTTCGCGTGCAGCTTGTGTCAGATTGCGACCAAATTGATCAAGAACTAATGATGTCGATGGCGTGCCTTCAGCAGGTCCGCCTTGTGTAACGGCTTCTTTACCTTGGTAACCAGAAAGTAATTGAATAACTTGTTGACGAACACGATTTAAATCAGCACCAAGTTTTACAAGAACTTGTGCCGCAACGCCTTCGCCTTCGCGAATAAGACCAAGCAAAATATGTTCGGTACCAATGTAGTTGTGACCAAGTTGTAACGCTTCACGAAGTGAAAGTTCTAGAACTTTCTTTGCACGTGGAGTAAATGGAATATGTCCGCTTGGGGCTTGTTGCCCTTGACCAATAATTTCTTCCACTTGTGCGCGAACGCCTTCAAGTGAGATTCCAAGTGACTCAAGACCTTTAGCGGCAACGCCTTCACCTTCATGGATTAAGCCCAACAAGATGTGTTCGGTGCCGATGTAGTTGTGATTGAGCATGCGAGCTTCTTCTTGGGCCAGCACAACAACGCGGCGGGCTCGGTCTGTAAAGCGCTCAAACATGGGCGGGGCTCTCTTCCTGTGGTCTTCATGATTAGCCTAATACCTGCAGGGTCACGCTCGCGAGGTGGAAAGCTACTGACTTTTACAACCCAATGGGTGGGCGATTTATGCCCGGAAATCACTAAATCTAGGCGAGTATTTTGAGCATTCGGGTGTTGCCCAAGGTATTTGGCTTCACCGACTCGAGATCCAAGAATTCGGCCACACCAGCGTCATAGGAGCGCAAAAGCTCGGCATAGACATCTGGATCAACTGGAGTGCCCTCAATAACTTCAAAACCATGGGCACCAAAGAATCGAGTTTCAAAAGTTAAACAAAAAATCCGTTTCACTCCTAAGTTCTGGGCGCGCGAAACAATTGAGTCCAGAATTTTATGTCCCACACCTTGGCCACGCATTGATTCAATCACGGCAACGGTACGAACTTCGGCTAAATCTTCCCACAGCACGTGCAGAGCCCCGCAACCAACAACTTCATTATTTTCAATTGCAACGGTGAACTCTTGAACACTTTCATAGAGCGTTACAGTCTCTTTAGTAAGCAAGCGACCTTGGGGTGCATAAGAATCAATGAGTGCACGGATACCTTTAATATCGCTCGTTTGAGCTGGGCGAATTTCCATAATTAATCTGATTCTGGTTTTACTAATGGGAACAAAATAGTTTCGCGAATTCCAAGTCCTGTAAGTGCCATCAACAGTCGATCAACACCCATTCCCATTCCGCCAGTTGGCGGCATTGCAAACTCCATTGCGCGCAAGAAATCTTCATCAACTTGCATCGCTTCTAAGTCGCCTTTTGAACCAAGGCCGGCTTGTTCAATTAAGCGATCGCGTTGAATCACTGGATCAATAAGTTCTGAATAACCTGTTGCTAATTCGAAACCATCAACATACAGATCCCATTTTTCGGCAACGCCAGGAAGTTCGCGGTGTGCACGCACAAGCGGTGAAGTATCTACTGGGAAACCCATCACGAAAGTCGGCGAAATTAATTGATCTTTTGCCACATGTTCGAAGATTTCTTCGGCAAGTTTTCCGGTGATCCACTTTGGATCAATCTTCATGCCTAATTTAGTGGCGATGGTTTTCAATTCATCAATGGTGGTCAGCGCAGTAACGCTTTGACCAACGCCTTCAGATATAGCGTCATATAAGGATATTTCGCGCCACGTTCCACCTAAATCAGCTTGGCGACCATCATGATGAGTGACAACATGTGAACCAGCTACAGCCATAGCGGCATCTTGAACAAGTTTGCGCGTTAAATCGGCGATTGATCGCCAGTCACCGTAAGCCTGATAACTCTCGATCATTGCAAATTCAGGTGAGTGTGATGAATCGGCGCCTTCATTGCGGAAATTTCGGTTGATCTCAAAGACCCGTTCAATTCCACCAACTACGCAACGCTTTAAGAAAAGCTCTGGGGCGATGCGTAAAAATAATTCCATGTCATAAGCATTTGAGAAAGATTTAAATGGTCGAGCCGCCGCACCACCATGCATGACCTGCAACATTGGTGTTTCTACTTCGATGAAATCTTCCTTTGCAAAAGTTTCACGGAGAGAGCGCATTACTTGTGGACGAAGTCGGGCATTTGAACGCGCTTCAGGTCGCACAATTAAATCCACATAACGCATACGTACGCGCGTTTCTTCAGACATTGGTTTGTGATCATTTGGCAAAGGGCGAAGTGACTTAGATGCAAGCGCCCAAGAGTTAGCCAGAATAGAAAGTTCTCCGCGCTTTGACGTAATGATTTCGCCAGTGACAGAAACAATGTCACCTAGATCAATATCTGATTTCCATGAATCAATAGATTCTTGGCCAATTTTGTCTAATGAAAACATCGCTTGAAGTTCGGTTCCATCACCTTCACGCAAAGTCGCAAAACAAAGTTTTCCTGTGTCGCGCTTGAAGATAATGCGTCCAGTTAAAGATTCGATGTCACCAGTGGCAACATCAATTTCTAAAGCTGCATACTTCTCACGCACTTGCTTTAAAGTCGAAGTGCGGGGTACTGATACTGGATAAGGCTCGATACCGTTAGCTAGCAAAGCCGCACGCTTTTCACGGCGGATGCGAAGCTGCTCGGGCAGATCCTCGTCGATAGGTGTGTTCTCAGTACTCATAATGTTGGGAAGTCTAGACGGTTCAGGCATTTCGTTCGTGAATTAAACGGAGGCCAATAAGTGTTAAATCCGGCTCATGATGGTCGATAGTTTCAGAAACGCCGATAATTAACGGCGCTAAGCCGCCAGTCGCAATAACCGTTGGCGCATCAGAATACGATTCAAGGAGTTCTGCAGAAATGCGATCAACAAGACCATCAACCTGTCCAGCAAAACCAAAGATAGTTCCGGACTGCAAAGCTTCAACAGTATTTTTCCCAATAACATTCTTAGGGCGCACTAATTCAACTTTTCGAAGTTGCGCGGCACGTGCAGCTAAAGCATCAACTGAGATTTCAATTCCTGGTGCAAGTGCACCACCCAGGAACTCACCTTTAGGCGAAACCACATCAAGATTTGTCGATGTGCCGAAATCCACCACGATGGCTGGACCGCCATAAAGTGTGTGTGCCGCCAAAGTATTAACAATTCGGTCAGCACCAATTTCCTTTGGATTATCTACTAATAATGGAACGCCGGTCTTAATGCCGGGTTCAACAATTGTTACTCGAATGTCTGAGAAGTAATCATCAATCATTGTGCGCAGCTCACGTAGCGTGGCTGGCACCGTTGAACAAATAGAAAGGCCAGTAATTGCATAGCCATCGACTAATGATCGGTACTGCAACCAGAGTTCATCGGCAGTGCTGCGGGGGTCAGTTTTTACGCGCCATGAGCGTTCCAACTCATCGCCCTTAAAAATTCCAAGTACGGTGTTGGTATTACCTACGTCAATTGTTAGTAACACTTATCGCCCCTCTCCCATTCGCATATTGTCAATTAAGCGGATTCCATCAATCCAACCCGCAATAATCGCTCGTTTGTGTTTAGTTGTTTCATTGGCAAATTCAAAAGTGTTCTCATCAATAATTGCCGCATAATCACATTTAAATGCGGGTTCGGTCGCAAGGGTCGTATCAATAATTTCCTGAGCAATCGCCACCGTTGGTGCTAAATGCGCCGCAGCTAAAGCACGATGAATAACGTTGGCACTCACACGACCTTGCTCGGTTAAACGAATATTTCTGGATGAAAGGGCTAAGCCATCAAATTCGCGAACGGTTGGTACGCCAATAATTTCAACTTTACTTTTCATCGCTTTAATAATGGCTAACTGTTGAAAATCCTTTTCGCCGAAAACTGCCGTAGTTGGTTTAACAATTTCAAAAAGGCGATTAACAACCGTTACGACGCCATCAAAATGTTCGGGACGGGACTTGCCCTCGAAAATCTGACCAAGTGGTCCAGCGCTTAATTTCGAAATATCACCAGGGTAAATCTCTTCGTACTCTGGTAACCAAATTTCAGTAGCCCCAGCCAAAGTTGCCAATTGAATATCTTTTTCTGGGCTACGCGGGTACTTTTCTAAGTCATCTTTGTTTTCAAATTGAAGTGGATTAATAAAAATACTGACGACAACTTCTTTACTTAAGCTACGGGCACGTTTAATCAACGCTTGGTGACCCTTATGCAGGGCGCCCATAGTTGGCACTAAAACAGTCATCGTGTGGCTCCAGTCCTTTCAGGTACCGGGCAAGATGTGGCTAAGTTTACGACGACTTAGGCAATTGCTCCAAAAGCTGGCTTATTCGACCGTGAGTTAGCAATATCGCCTCGGGTTCAATCTCTAGCCAAGGCTCTAGAACAAAACGACGCTCATGCGCACGCGGATGTGGAAGTTGTAATTCATCACTTTTACTTAAAAGTGTGCCAAATTGAATCAGATCCAGATCAATAGTTCGTGGGCCCCAATGTTCTAATCTTTCACGACCCATCGATTTTTCAATTCCATGCAATAAGGAAAGTAAATCCATCGCGGGTAATTCACTTTCAATAATGCAGACTGCATTCAAATAATCAGGTTGTTCTGGCCCGCCCACCGGTGCTGTTTGATAATAGTTTGAAACCGCAATAACGTCAGTAGCTTCTTTTAAAAGTGCAACTGCTACATCTAAATTTTCTTGAGGGTTACCAATATTTGCACCAAGTGCAATTACTGCCTTCATCGCTTACGGGTTACTTGCACGGCAATATCTTTTAACTGTGCATCCACTGGCGCTTGGGGTTTATGTACGGTGACATTTACAACTACAATTTTTAAATGTTCTTTCAATATTCTTATGGCAATTCTTCCAGCTAGTTTTTCAATAAGATTGACTGGATTTGAAGTAATTTCTTGTACGACTAATTCACTTATGGCGCCATAATTAACAGTGTCGTCAATTTGATCACTCGTGGATGCCGCAGTGAGATCAAGTTCTAAAACCACATCAACGTAAAAATCCTGTCCGTCACGTCGTTCATGGTCAAAGAGACCGTGATACCCAAAGCCATGGATGCCGCTCAGACTTATCTGATCACTCATGCGCCTAAAACTTCCTTATGTGGTTTCACAGAATGAACTCTAACTCCCCAAATGCCGGAAGTAGATAGGCGCTTAGTGAGTTCAATCGTTGCTGCCTCGCGTGAATCCGGATTATCGCCACCTAAGAAACGTTTGCGCGAAGCACCAATTAACACGGGATAACCCATGGCCACGAAATCTTCAATGGAATCAATGATTTCCCAGTTGTGGTGAGCATCTTTAGCAAAACCAATACCTGGATCAATAATTAAATGATCTTTAGAAATTCCAGCATCTAGCGCTGCGCTTATGCGTTCCTGTAATTCAGAAATGACATCTTTAACTACGTCGTCATATACCGCTCGTGAATTCATATCTTTGGAATGCCCACGCCAATGCATAGCAATGTAAGGAACGCCCAATGCGCCAGCAGTTGGCAGCATCTCTGGGTCAGCTAAACCACTACTTACATCATTAATAATTGCTGCACCGGCTGCGACTGCCGCGCTTGCTGTACTTGCTCGCATTGTGTCGATGCTCATTCGAGCACCATGTTTAGCTAACTCGGTTATAACTGGAATCACGCGCGCTAACTCTTCAATCTCGGAAACTCGTTCAACCCCTGGTTTAGTTGATTCGCCACCGATATCAATGATGTCAACGCCTTCAGTCAGCATTTCCAAACCACGCTTTACTGCTGCATCTAAATTATTGTGGCGACCACCGTCGGCAAATGAATCGGGTGTGACATTGAGAATACCCATGACAATCATGGCAACTACCGATTTGTAATTAAGCTAATCGCTTCAGCACGTGTTGCAGTATTTTGTAGAACCCCGCGAACCGCGCTAGTGGTTGTACGTGCATTCGATTTCTTTACTCCACGCATTGACATACACAAATGTTCGCAATCGATAATTACAATAACCCCAAGCGGATTCAAAATCTCCACCATTGCATCAGCAATCTGTGAAGTTAAGCGCTCCTGTACTTGTGGGCGGCGGGAATACATATCAACTAAACGCGCAATTTTCGAGAGACCGGTAATTTTTCCACTTGGAATATAACCAACATGAGCAACCCCATGAAAAGGCGTTAAATGATGTTCGCAGTGCGAAAAAACTTCAATATCGCGCACAATAACTAACTCTTCATGGCCGATATCAAAAGTGGTTGTTAATACATCTTCGGGGGATTGCCACAGACCTTCGAAGTTTTCTTTCATTGCGCGTGCTACTCGTGCCGGTGTTTCTTTCAAACCTTCACGATCTGGATCTTCTCCAAGTGCCAAGAGCAGTTCACGTACCGCTTTCTCGGCGCGAACTTGATCGTAAGGTCCTGATGCACGACCATCAGTAACCGTGACTTTACTTATCGTCACTTGCCGACTTCTTTCGACGTGTTGGCTTCTTAGCTTCAGCTACTACTTCAACAACGCGTTCTGGAACATCGACCGGTGGTTGTTCTGAAGGAATACGCGTTGACGAGCCTGTCCACGCTGGACGAGGTGTAACTGCTCGAACCTTCTTGAAAATGATTGCAATCTCTTCTTTATTCAAAGTTTCTTTATCGAGAAGTTGGAGCACCATTTCATCAAGAATTTTTCGGTTAGCAACCAAAACATCGTAAGCCTCTTGATGCGCATTTTCTATAAGATTACGGATTTCGCGATCAACAACTGCCGCGATGTTTTCTGAATAATCACGTTGATGGCCGTAATCGCGTCCAAGGAATGGTTCGGTGCTTCCACCGCCAAGTTTGATCGCACCAATTGCCTCAGTCATTCCATATTGAGTGACCATTGCGCGCGCAAGGGCAGTTGCCTTTTCAATGTCATTAGATGCACCAGTTGAAGGATCATGGAAAATTAATTCCTCAGCTGCGCGACCACCAAGTGAGTAAGCCAATTGATCCAGTAATTCATTACGAGTTGTTGAATACTTATCTTCATCTGGCAAAACCATCGTGTAACCAAGTGCACGACCGCGCGGCATGATTGTAATTTTGTGAACTGGGTCAGTGTGTGGCAATGCATGAGCGACAAGAGCGTGGCCAGCCTCGTGATAAGCCGTTACACGACGCTCAGCATCGCTCATAATCCTTGATTTACGCTGTGGTCCGGCCATTACGCGATCAATAGATTCATCGAGTTCTTTGTTCGTAATAACTTTCTTTTCTTCGCGTGCAGTCAAAAGTGCTGCTTCGTTAAGAACATTTGCTAAATCAGCACCAGTAAATCCAGGAGTACGGCGTGCGTAATCCAGAAGTTTTACGTCTTCACTTAGTGGTTTGTTCTTAGCATGCACTGCAAGAATTGCTTCACGCCCTTTGAGATCTGGGCGATCAACGGCAATTTGACGGTCAAAGCGACCTGGACGAAGTAATGCAGGATCTAAAACATCTGGGCGGTTTGTTGCCGCAATTAAAATAACTTTCGTATTTTCTTCAAAGCCATCCATCTCGACTAACAATTGATTTAGAGTTTGTTCGCGCTCATCGTGACCGCCACCCATACCGGCACCACGTTGACGACCGACAGCGTCGATTTCATCTACGAAAACAATTGCGGGTGCATTCTCTTTAGCTTGATTGAACAAATCACGAACACGTGCAGCACCAACACCCACAAACATTTCTACGAAGTCAGAACCCGAGATTGAATAGAACGGAACATTGGCTTCACCAGCAACGGCGCGGGCCAACAGAGTTTTGCCAGTTCCTGGAGGACCAAAAAGCAAAACGCCTTTTGGAATCTTCGCACCTAGTACTCCATATTTGTCTGGGTTAGCAAGAAAATCTTTTATCTCTTCAAGTTCTGCAATGGCTTCATCAGCGCCAGCCACATCTTTAAATGTTGTCTTCGGAACATCATTGCTTTGAAGTTTTGCTCTTGAACGTCCGAATTGGAATACCTTGTTACCACCTTGGGCTTGGCCCATCATCCAGAAGAACAAGAAACCAATGAGTAAGAATGGAACGATCGACATTAAAAATGAAACTAATAATGACTGCGATGGGACGCGCACATTCCAGCCATCGGTAGGCGGATTACCCGTTAAAGCATCGACAATTGTGGGTTCTTGGCGGGCTACGTATGAAGCTTCGACCTTGGTTGCACCCTTAATCGTTGATCCGGATTTCAAGATCAAGCGAATCTTTTGATCCTTATCTACGATTTCGGCCGATTGAACCGAAGACTTAGAAATTGCATCTAACGCTTGTGAAGTCTCAATCTGCGTATAACGATTTCCAGCTGCTGAAATTTGTCCAAAGATTGATACGGCCAAAATCGCTACAAGAATCCAAAAAAGTGGTCCCTTAAAAACTCGACCGGAACGCGTTGTCGGCTTCTTTGATTTTGAAGTGCCAGAAAAATTCTTTTTAATTGAACTCTTCTTTGCTGGCTTTTTGGCGTCAGACATATTTTCGATATCTCGTTTCGTTGGGGAATGAATTCTTAGGAATACATGTGCTTAGCAAGCACTGCAATAAATGGAAGGTTGCGATATTTTTCATCAAAATCTAATCCATAGCCGATGACGAAGTCACTTGGAATCTCGAAACCAACGTACTTAACATCCACATGAACTTTTGCTGCTTCTGGTTTCCGCAGAATAGAAAGAATCTCTACGCTTCCGACTCCACGTGACTCTAAGTTTGACTTCAACCATGACAGAGTTAGACCTGAATCAACGATGTCTTCAACAATTAAAACATTTCGCCCAGTAATGTCACGATCCAAATCCTTAAGAATACGAACAACGCCACTTGATTTAGTACCTGAACCATAAGAAGAAACTGCCATCCAATCCATTTCAACGTGACGTTGAAGTGCGCGTGAAAGATCGGCAACGGCCATAACTGCACCTTTTAGAACACCAATAAGTAAGAGATCTTTTCCTGCATAATCTTTATCTATTTGTGCGGCAAGCTCTTTAATGCGCGCTTGCAACGCTTCTTCGGTAACAATGACACGTTCGATATCGCCTGCGACTGCTGCTAAATCCACGGTGCTCCCTATGGTTGGTGACGTGAGAGCGAAAGTCTGCCCGAAAAACGCTCAACCTTCACACCGCCCGGCAAATGAGCGGGGCCTTGGCCATTCCACGCGCAAATGAGCGCCTCAATCGCCCCAACATGCTCGGCCGTGACCGATCCGGAAGGGGCTCCGGCGGCATAGATAGCCCGACGCACAATTCGTGAGCGGATTGCGCGTGGCAGGTCTGAGAGCAGCGTGCAATCTAAATCCTGCAGATCAATACCTGCGATTTCTGCTTCTGCCCATGAATCAAGTGCATCGGCATCATCGCGCAAAAGTGCAGCACTTCGAACAAGAGCATCAGAAATGCCAGGGCCAATAGTTTTTTCTAAAGTTGGTAAAGCTTCATTGCGCACGCGAACTCGTGCGAATTGAAAATCTTTATTGTGTGGATCATCCCAAAGAGTTAAGCCGACCTCGGCGCAGGCATTCTCAGTTTGTTCACGAGTGATTGATAAGAATGGTCGAATGTATTTTCCATTAACTGCAGCCATTCCAGAAAGTGAACGCGTACCTGAGCCACGTGCCAAACCTAACAAAACATTTTCAGCTTGATCATTATGTGTATGGCCTAAAAAGATTGCATCAGCAGTAATTTCGTCTAATGCTTCATAACGCGCTTTACGCGCTGATGCTTCTAAACCTTCTGTAATATTAACTGAAATTTTTACGACGCTACATTCAATACCAAGTGATTTCATTTGTTCTACAACGATTGATGCTTGATTGCTGGAATTTGTTTGGAGTTGATGATCAATTGTCACCGCACTTAAAGCAATTGCTAACTTATTGCACTCCATTGATAGTGCGTAAGCAAGAGCTAATGAATCTGCACCACCAGAAACAGCAACAACGACCCGATCACCGGCTTCAAGTTTTTCAAGAAAAGGACGAACGGCACCGCGAATTGCTGGCAGGCTCGAACTCATGCGATAAGACTAGACCCGACCACCGAATGGCATAAGACCCTTAATGCTGTAGATATTTGAGAATAAGAGCCCCCGGCCCTTTGAATTCGCCTCCCACATCATCCCGTTACCTGCATAAATGGTGATGTGGTGGATGCTAGAAATACTTCCATCAAATGAATAGAACAAGAGATCCCCTGGTACCAATGCATTCAGGGATACGTGCATTGTGTACGTTGAATAAAGGGCAGCGTTCAAGCGATCCCAGTTCGGCCACACTAATCCAGCTGACCTGTATGCAGCAAAAACTAATCCGGAACAGTCGAATGAGTTTGGACCTTGCGCACCCCACACATATGGCTTTCGGGCAAGGACTTGAATTTTTGCATATGCAACGGCTTTATCTCGCTGTTCTTGCGTTGTGCGAATTGTAGAACGGCCCTTGAAACCTTTATCTGGCCAAATACTTTTCTGTCCAGGAGTATTCGTTGCAGTCGTTGCATTATTTTCTTCTAATAACGCTAACTGGCGCTGTT
>CAIXDY010000026.1 GCA_903918325.1 uncultured Actinomycetes bacterium | reverse complement strand
GCATGGCAAAACCATAGGGAAAAGCAAACCCTCGTGAGCGTCGAAGTGTAGGGGCAAGAGGGTGCTCAGGTCTAACTCGCGCTTAAAGATACGGCAGACTTAGGGGCATGACCTCACGTATCTCATCCCGTATCGCTGCCATCGCTGAATCTGCCACCTTGGCCGTTGATGCCAAGGCGAAAGCTCTCAAAGCTGCCGGGCGACCAGTGATCGGATTCGGTGCAGGCGAACCAGATTTTCCAACACCTGATTACATTGTCGAAGCTGCTGCTGCTGCAACAAAAGTTGTAGCAAATCATCGCTACACACCTACACCGGGTTTACCTGAACTACGCGAGGCAATTGTTGCAAAGACAAAGCGTGACTCCAATTTCGAAATTACTGCTGATCAAGTTTTAGTTACTAATGGTGGAAAGCAAGCGGTGTATCAAGCATTTGCTTCAATCATTGATCCAGGTGATGAAGTTTTATTACCCTCACCATTTTGGACAACATATCCAGAATGCATAAAGCTTGCAGGCGGAAAATCTGTAGAGATCTTTGCCGATGAGACACAAAACTATTTAGTTACCGTAGAACAATTAGAAGCTGCCCGAACACCAAAAACTAAAGCTTTACTATTCTGTTCTCCATCAAATCCAACAGGTTCGGTTTATTCACCTGCCCAAGTAAAAGCAATTGGTGAATGGGCAGTAAAGAACAACATCTGGATCATTAGTGATGAAATTTATGAACACTTGTTATACGACGGAGCAACTGCTCCATCTCTTCCAGTATTAGTCCCCGAACTTGCTGACACGTGCATCATTATTAATGGTGTTGCAAAGACTTATGCAATGACGGGTTGGCGCGTGGGTTGGATGATTGGTCCAAAAGATGTCATTAAAGCTGCAACAAATCTGCAATCACATATGACATCAAACGTTTCCAATGTTTCCCAACGTGCCGCAATTGCTGCTTTGAGTGGAAATCTTGATGCCGTCCACAAAATGGGTGAGGCATTCAACCGTCGCCGTAAATTAATTGTTGATCTCATCAACGAAATCCCTGGGTTTGAATGCCCAACACCCCAAGGTGCCTTCTATGTCTATCCATCAGTTAAAGGCGTGCTTGGGAAAACAATTCGTGGCAAAGTTCCAACCACATCAGCTGAATTAGCCACATTGATTTTGGAAGAAGTTGAAGTTGCAGCCGTTCCCGGCGAGGCTTTTGGACCTTCGGGTTATCTGCGCTTTTCGTACGCCACAAGCGATGAAGATATCGTTGAAGGTATTGGCCGTATTAAAAAACTACTTACTGAAGGCTAAATTTCAACTCCGATTAAATTTACTTCGGCCTCTAAAGTAATTCCGAAAGTATCTCTGACTTGATCGCGTGCTTTTCTAGCAAGTGATGCAATATCAGCAGCCGTTGCATTGCCCGCATTAGTTAGCGCCAATACGTGCTTAGTAGAAACTCGCGCACCACCTACTTCATCACCTTTGTGGATTCCTGAATTTTCAATCAACCATGCAGCCGAAATCTTTACGCGACCATCGGTTAGCGGCCACTTAGGTGCAGCATTTGGTAATGCATCCGCGGCTTGTTGAGAAATTATTGGATTAGTAAAAAATGAACCGGCAGACCATGAATCTTTATCGTTCGGAGTTAATAACATTCCTTTAGCTGAACGAAGAGCAAGCACGGCTTCGCGAACTTTGGTTACTGGTGCCTTGTCACCCATTTCTACACCAAGCTTTTTTGCTAACTCTGCATAAGTAATTGGATCGCTTAATTCACCAAGGCGAATCTGAAATTGAACTTCTAAGACAACGTATCGTCCAGGATGTGATTTGAAATGTGAGCTTCTGTATGAGAATTCACATTCACTGCGAGTGAAAGTTTTAACTTCCTTTTTCTCTCGGTCATAAGTACGAACTCGCGTGATGTATTCACTGACTTCATGCCCATAGGCACCAATATTTTGAATTGGCGCGGCACCAACAGTTCCCGGAATTCCACTTAAAGTTTCCAAGCCAGCAAAACCTCGAGCGATAGAAGTTGCCACAAAGGAATCCCAATCCTCCCCTGCGCCAATTGTTAGTGTCGCACCGCTGCAGGCATCCACTTCGGCTTCTACAGAATTATTAGAAATGCGAATTACGGTTCCTTCAAAACCTGAATCCGACACTAAAACATTTGTTCCTCCACCTAGAATTAAAATAGGCGAATCCCCTGCAGCTTCAATGGCAGCGATAATTTCAGCTTGAGTTGAGACTTGAATGATTTTTTTAGCCGGGCCACCCACATGAAAGCTGGTGTACTGCGATAACTCGGTCATGGCTAAAGGCTACCGACGTGGGGACAAAATTGCGCTTTTACCTCGGTACTTTTCCAGTATGCGGTCATAAGTCTTCTTAGATTGCACATCTCTGTAGGTCGGGTCTGCATCGTGATAACCGTGGTGGCGATCTTGTGTAAGTGGTAAATCCATTTGTAATAATCTGCCACCGGCTTGGCGGATCTTGAGTGAGAATTCAATATCTGCATTTCGATAATAAATAGCTCGGGGATTAAAGCCGCCAACTTCATGGATAGCTTCACGATTAAAGGCCATGAAGTATGAAAAAAGCACATCGACTTCGCCATTGCCTTTGTCATCAACGCTACGCCATTCATCCTCAACATTAACTAAACCACCACGCCAACCAACGGCTACATATTCACCTTTAGTAAGTTCGGCAACAACTGGAGAAACCGCATCTCCCGTGAATCGAGTTGATGGATCCATCAGAATCACATATTTACTTGCAGTCTTTTCAAGGAAAACATTTGCACAATCGGCCCAACTAGCTCCTGGTGCAACTGAAATTAAGTAAGTCCTTTTATCCATCTGTTCAAACAAAGATCCAGCGTCCCCGATGGCAATAATTGCGACTGCGCAATCACTATTAGCTTTGATGCCCTTTACTGTTTCAAGTGCATCATCGGTGAAACCATCAACAATGATTCCAACAGTTACTTCATTTTCTAAATCAATAGGGCGAATATCTCGAGCAAAAGCCAGCGTTATGTATGGCTTCTTTGGGCGGAGTTCGTAACCCCCAGCAACATCAACGATTTCAAACCCAGCAAGTAAAAGTTCTTCTCGGAATTTATCGGCCAATGCAAAATCTTTAGCTGCACGGGCATCCATACGCGCTTGCGCTAATGCGGTAACTGAATCTGGAACGTTCATTTGGTGACTACTGCTTTAGCCATTCCTAAAACTTTTATTCCAGCAGAAGTGGCGGAAAGCTCTAGTTTGATTCGATTTCCAACAACTTCGGTGATCGTTGCACTGACCGTTAAATCCGTTTTCACATCGGCTGGCACAATTACTGGCTTAATAAAACGTGCCGAAAACTCAAGCACATGAGCGCTGCCGCCTGCCCAGTCGGTTACATACTTACCGGCTAAAGCCATCGTGAGCATGCCGTGCGCAATCACATTTGGCAGCCCAACTGAAAGGGCAAACTCTTCATTTTGATGAATGGGATTCTGATCGCCACTTGCATCGGCATACGCTTTTAACAAAGCTCGATCTAAATAAAAGATTTTTTCAGGTAACACTGTGCCGACTTCAATCATCCGCGCACCACCAAAGTTGACCATGCAGATACGACTAGCTCTGCGCCATTATGTAAATCTGAGCGAACTGAAATAATTTCATTTCCCGCAGCAACGCGTAGTGATTCAATTGTCGCCGAGCAAGTAAAAACATCGCCGGCAATTACTGGGCGAAAGATTTCAAATTTTTGGTCACCATGAACTAACCGTGACCAATTGACACCAATTTCTGGTTGAGTCAGAATCGATTCATATTGAGATAAAGAGATTCGAATTGAAAAAGTTGGCGGTGCAACTGTTGTATCAGTTTCGCCAATAACAGCTGCAAAGGCATCTATGTCAGATTGTGTGACCGTAACTTGATCCACACCCTTGAAGGTGCGCCCGACCGAATCGGGATTGATCATTAGCGAGTTTCGCGGTGAAGTGTTGAAGACTTGCAACGAGGACAGAACTTCTTAAGTTCCATACGGTCTGGATCGTTGCGGCGGTTCTTCTTAGTAATGTAATTACGTTCTTTGCAATCAACGCATGCCATGGTGATCTTTGGACGTACGTCCGCGCTCTTGCTTGCCATGGTCTTACTCCTTCATTGATTAACGAGGTGCTCAGGTTACCCGAGCCTTCTCGATGCGCGAAATTCACGCGGGTGGAACTAGTAGCGGAGGCGGGATTTGAACCCACGACACAGCGATTATGAGCCGCTTGCTCTACCAAGCTGAGCTACCCCGCCAAGGGTTGTGCTGGTAAAAATCGTTCCTCATTTAGTGAAGAACTCTCTTCGAGCCCCCCACCGGAATCGGACCGGTGACCTTTTCCTTACCATGGAAACGCTCTACCAACTGAGCTAGGGGGGCAAGGCCGAACGCTGAGCGTACAGGCAATTATCTACTTTGGAAAAACCACGCAATTATTGCGCTGGATTGAGAGTGATTTTGCCAGTGGTTTCGCGGGCCCGCATCGCTTGATGCGCCTTGGTTGCTTGGCTTAATCCATATGTTGCACCGATGACTGGTTTTAACTTTCCATTTTTAACCAGCGCAAATAACTCTTCAATAACATCATTCATCAAAGCTTTTGAGCCAAAGCAATGTGCCAACCAAAAACCGGTAATTGTTTTTGATCCGCCCATCAGTGATGCTGGCTGAATCATTGTTGGTGCAACACGTGAAGCCATGCCATAAGTAATAAGTCGACCAAATGGCGCCAAAATATTTAAACTCTCATCGAAAGTTTTTCCGCCAACCATTTCCAGAATTAAGTTAACTGGCTTTCCACCATTTGCCGCTTTGATTGCATCACCTAGATTTTCAAGGTCTGCTTCAACAACTGCATCAGCTCCGAGCGAAGTTGCCAAAGCTCGTTTGCTTTCAGAGGATGTCACTGCAATTACTTTGGCGCCCCACATCTTTGCTAATTGAATTGCAATAGTTCCAACACCACCGGCTGCTGCATGAACAACAACAGTTTCACCTGGCACAACATGTCCAACTGTTTTCAAAATATGCCAAGCCGTTGAGCCTTGAACCATCATGCACAATGCTTGCTCATCTGAAACTCCATCAGGAATTGGAATCATCGCAGCAGTGTGCGCAACGGCAAGTTGTGCGTATCCCCCGCCATCAACTGGTGCCAAAACTCGAATACCTTTGCTGGTAGTTCCAACGACTTCAATACCTGGAACTAGCGGAAGTTTTTGCGGTGATAAGTAAGAGTTTTCAGTTTGGTGTGTGTCGGCATAGTTAATTCCGATTGCAGAGACAGTAATTAAATCTTGGGTCTCTGAAGGTTTTGGATCAGCTAGCTCTACTAAGTGCATTACTTCTGGACCACCAAATTCGGTGATCTGAATTGCCTTCATATTTATCCCTTCGTAGAGCCCAGAGTTAAGCCTGAAACAAACTGCTTGCGTAGAACAAAGAAGAGAATGACTGTAGGCGCTGCAACAATGCTTGCTCCAGCAGCTAGCAAATTGAAGTCAGTGATGTATTGACCTTGTAATTGGCGCAACGCTGAAGTTACTGGACGCTTTGAATCTTCAGACATCAAAATCAAGGCCCAGAAGAAGTCGTTGTAAATCCAACAACTCATCAATACGCCAAGAGCTGCAAGTGGTGGACGCAGCAGTGGCAACATAACATTCCAGTAATGTCTAAATACTGAAGCACCGTCAATGATTGCCGACTCTGAGATTTCCTTTGGAACCGTCTTCATATAAGAAGAAAGTACGAAAGTAGCGAAACCAACTTGGAAAGCTACGTGAACAAGCACGATACCCAAGTAGTTGTTGTACAACAAAGAACGATTACCAAACAAGTCACCAATCTTGATGTACAACCAAAAGACTGGGATGTATGTCAAAACAATCGGCAACATGTTGCCAGCAGTAAATAGGAGTAAAAGGCTTAGGTTGAATCTAAATGAGTAACGAGATACAACGAAAGCAATGAGTGAGCCTAAGAATAAAGTTAAAACTACTGCTGGCACTGTGACGTATAAAGTATTCAAGAAGTAATGCATTAAACCCATTACTCGGAAAGCGTGGAAGTAGTTATCTAGGTTTAAATGGCGTGGCCAAGAAAATACGCCATAAGAAATAATGTCGTTATAGGGGCGAAGTGAAGTCCAAACCGTCCATAGGATTGGAAAGATCCACACAAAAGCAAAGAAACCAATAAAGGCTGAGATGAAACCATCTTTAATCTTTTGTTTATTTCTGTATTCCTTATTTTGGACGATTGATGAACTCACTTCAGGTCCTCCTTAAAAACGTTGCGGAGGTACAAAAGAATTGGACCAATACAAAGTACGAGCAAGATAACGGCATAAGCCGCACCCTTCATTGAAATACCTTGGCCCGCAAAGTTCTGGAAAACCAAGATATTGAGCAAAGGCCAGGCGGTGCTTGTGCCATAAATGATGTACACCAAGTCGAACGCTCGTAGAGATTCGATAATGGTAATAACCACAATGATGATGTTTACGGGGCGCATTGTTGGCAAAATGATTTTTCTAAATGTCTGCCACTCGGTTGCACCATCAATAGCTGAGGCTTCGCGCAGTGAAGAATCGACCGACTTCAGACCAGCTAAATACAACAACATGATGTAACCAATATGGCGCCAAGAAGCTACGCCCATAATCACGTACGTATTAATACTGTAATTACCCCAAATTGAAACGGCATTTCCGATATCTCGGCCCATAACACCTTGAACAAAGCCACCAGGTTGGAGCATGAAGTTCCAAATGATTCCGATGATTGCTAGGGATAAAACAACCGGAATGTAAAAAACAGTCTCATAAATCTTGTGACCTTTAATTTTGCGGTCAATTTGGTAAGCCAGCAAAATTCCTAAGGGTGTTGCAAGAAAAGTAAACCAAAGTAACCAGATCGCGTTGTTCTTCAGCGCCTCATAAAAAACTGGAGTACCAAAAAATATATTTTTGTAGTTAGCTAAACCCGCCCACTTGATGTCACTTACGTTGATGCCGTTCCAGTAAGTAAAAGACAAAATAATTGTTATAAGTGCTGGGAGCCAAAGAAAAATAATTTGCATCAAGGTAGGAATACCTATGAATGCGGCAAGCGTGAATCTATCGTTTCTAGAAAGAGAACGACGACTGCGAATTTTTTTATTCGCAGTCGTCGTTCTCATTTCTTAATCCTAGTCTAATTCGTTAATGAAAACGAATTAAAGTGCAGGAAGTGCATCCCATTGCTTCTGAGTGTTATCCAAAATCTTTGTAAGATCTTTTGGATTCTTCAAGAAGCTCTGGATCGCTGGACCAACAACTGGGCCAGCAAAGTCACCGCGAGTATCGCGGTCAAGGAAGAAGCCGATGTTCTTAGCTGCGCCAAGAACTGCAAGCTTCTGCTTGTTGAATGCATCGTATGAAGATGTATCAAAGTCGCTGCTGATGTAGATATTTGTATCTCCAGCGGCAACTGCGGCATCAATACCTTCCTTTGTTCCCAAGAATCCTGCAAGGTCTTTTCCACCTTCGACGTTTTTACCATTTGCGGCAACTGAAATACCGTCAAGTGGTGCGTCGATTGAGTCAACACCGTGCTCTGGATTGATTTCTGGGAATGGAACGATCCATAGATCGTCATAATCTGCTTGTGACTTAGCCTTAAAGTCGTTAGCAAACCATGAACCCATCATCATGGCGCCGCACTTCTTCTGTAGTAGAAGATCGCGCATTCCATCCCATGAGATATCTAGAACGTTTTTGTTCATGTAAGGAATCAATTGACCCATGTGTGTAAATACATCTACAACCTTGGCATCAGTCCACTTCTCTTTGCCGTTAAGCAAATCAATGTGGAATTGATATCCGTTAAGACGCATGTTGAGAATGTCGAATGTTCCCATTGCTTCCCAGCCGCCCTTGTCGCCTAATGCATAACCGACAAGACCCTTCTTCTGAGTTGCTTCGCACAACTTGATCAAGTCATCCCATGTTGCAATGCTCTCTGGGTTTAAACCCAACTCTTGCATTGTTGACTTGCGATAGTGCAAGCCCCATGGGTAATAAGTTGTAGGAATAATGTATTGCTTGCCATCCTTAGGATTTGTTGCACCTTGAATAGCTGCTGGAGATAAAGACTTTCCAAGCGCTTTAATCTGATCTGACACATCTGCTAGAAGACCTGCATCAGCACGTGCATTGGTGCGCCATCCGGCCATCCAACCAAATGCATCATCTGGAGTTCCCTGCATAATTTGTACGAAGTTATTCTGGAAGTCATCTGAGTTAACAGCTTGTGAAATAACTTTGTTGCCAGTCTTCTTTGTGTACGCATCGTTTGCTGCAATTGCAATTTTTGCACCAGCATCACTTAGATTTCCACGAATTGTGAAGTGGACATCTCCAGTGACTTTCTTCGTACCGCAACCGGCTAGAAGTGATCCACCAGCTGCAAGTCCAACACCACCGATTGCAGCACCCTTAAGTACTGAACGACGGGAAATGCCATTGTTATTTACGTCTGACATTGTTTTCCTTTTCTCTAGAGTCGAGCCTTTCGAAAGGTCATCAGGGATTGAGGGGTCAAGGCCTGCTAACACGCTCAAATCTAGGGGTGTGCACGCTCAGGGCATAGGGCTGGTGTGTAACGAATTGATTACTTTTACGCGTAAATTACTGCTTTTTGGCTACTTTTTGCCGCCAAAGAGTTTTGTGAAGAAACCAGGCTCAATTGGGTCATTTTCGTGGCCTTGGCAGCGATCTTTTGCTGAAACACCGGCAAGTGCCTGCTCTACATGCTGGCCGCAGCCCGACCAGGTTGCCTTGCCACATTTATTACACGTTACTCGTGAACACATAATTAAATACTACAGCCCAGTCACTTTAACTGCAGCCAGAGCGACACCGGCAACTATTACCCAAGCAATCAATCCCATTGCCATTGGGCGAGGACCAATTGCACGAATTGCCTTCCATCGAACACCTGAGCCAAGTGAAACCAGACCTGCACCAAGCATTAATTTGCTAGTAAAAATAATATCGGCGAGTAAACGTGGATTTAATGTTACTAAATTGTGAAAAATTGCGACCGCGATGAAACCTAGAACAAAATAAGGAATCAGTGGAATTTTTGCTGATGTAGTTTCAGTCTTACCTTGCGATGTTAACCACCTGCGGTGACGAATGGACAAAATCAAAACAATTGGCGCGAGTAAACAGACTCGTGCAAGTTTTACAACGATT
>CAIXDY010000025.1 GCA_903918325.1 uncultured Actinomycetes bacterium | reverse complement strand
ACATAAGGGTCTTCAGGGTTTAGTTAAATCCAGAAATATTACTTACATCGAAGGCCACGGAAAACTTGTTGCTAAAGATACCGTTGAAGTAAATGGTGAGCGCTATACCGGTAAAAATATAATTCTTGCGACAGGCTCTTACGCTAAAACTCTGCCAGGTCTTGAAATCGATGGAAAGCAAATTATCACTTCAGATCATGGAACGAAGTTGGACTACGTTCCACAATCAGTAATTGTTTTAGGCGGCGGCGTTATTGGATGTGAATTTGCATCAGTGTGGAAATCATTTGGGTCTGAAGTAACAATTATTGAAGGTCTACCCCATTTAATTGCACTAGAAGATGAATCCTCAAGCAAGCAGCTAGAGCGCGCGTTCCGTAAGCGCGGTATCAATTTTGAATTAGGCACAAAATTTAAGTCGGTAGTAAAAGATCAAAGAGGCGTAACCGTCACTTTAGAAGATGGTAAAGAGTTCACTGCCGAAATTTTGATGGTGGCAGTTGGACGTGGTCCGGTATCTTCAAACTTAGGATATGAAGAACAAGGCATTTCGATGGACCGAGGTTATGTTCTGGTCGACAATAAATGCCGCACGAATATTCCTGGAATTTGGGCCGTGGGTGATTTAATTCCTACGCTGCAATTAGCTCACGTTGGTTTCGCTGAAGGAATGCTTGTTGCCGAAGAGATTGCCGGACTGAATCCACGCGCTATCAATTACGATGGAATTCCACGTGTGACTTACTCTGACCCTGAAGTTGCATCAGTTGGTTTAACAACTGCCGAAGCTAAAAAACGCGGTCACGATGTCGTTGAACTCAGCTATGACTTAGCCGGAAATGGAAAAGCTCAAATTCTTGGCACTGCAGGTTCAATTAAGTTAGTGGGCGAAAAAGATGGACCAATTCTTGGAGTTCATATGGTCGGTGCCCGTGTTGGCGAATTATTGGCCGAAGCCGAATTGATTTTCAATTGGGAAGCTCGAGCAACTGATGTTGCTTCCCTCATCCACGCACATCCAACTCTGTCAGAAGCAATGGGCGAAGCCCATATGGCTCTTGCAGGCAAACCGCTACACGCACACGGATAACCAAGGAGAAAATAGATGACATTCTCAGTAACAATGCCCGCACTTGGTGAAAGTGTTAGCGAAGGAACGGTTACACGTTGGTTAAAGGCCGAAGGCGATCACGTTAATGTCGATGAGCCACTCCTAGAAGTTTCAACCGACAAAGTAGATACTGAAATTCCATCACCAGTTGCTGGAACTCTTACAAAGATTGTTGTGCAGATTGATCAAACTGTTCCAGTTGGTGCAGAGCTTGCAATTATTGCTGATGGCGCAGCTCAACCTGCTGCCGCAGCACCAGTTACCGCGCCTGTTGTAGCTCCAGTTGCAGCTGTTCCAGCACCTGTCGTAGCTGCACCAGTAGCACCAGTAGCACCAACTTCCGGAACTGTGATTACCATGCCAGCTCTTGGCGAAAGCGTGAGTGAAGGAACTGTTACCCGTTGGTTGAAAAATATTGGTGACTCAGTTGCAATTGATGAAGCTCTGCTTGAAGTTTCAACTGACAAAGTTGACACTGAAATTCCTTCACCAGTTGCTGGAACTTTATTAGCTATCGATGTTGCTATTGATACAACCGTTCCTGTTGGTGCCAGACTTGGATTAATCGGAACTAGTGGCTCAGTTGCAGCCCCAGTCGTTGCAGCACCTGTCGTAGCACCACCGGTCGCTGCTCCACCTGCTGCAGTTGCAGCAGCCCCTGTTGCTGCGCCGCTTGCGCCGGTTGCACCAGTAGCACCTGTTTCTGCTCCAGTTGTTTCACAGCCGGCCGATGCCTATGTCACTCCCCTAGTTCGTAAACTTGCAAACGATTTAGGTGTCAATCTTGCCAATGTTGCCGGTACTGGTATCGGTGGACGTATTCGCCGCGAAGATGTTGAGGCACTTGCTAAACCGGTAGCTGCAGCACCTGTTGCTGCGCAGAGTTCGGCGCCAACAACTTCCAAACCTGCCGCCGTTGCAGTCTCACCACTGCGCGGAACCACCGTAACTATGTCCAGACTTCGAAAAGTTATCGCGGCTCGTATGGTCGAATCTCTGCAGATTAGCGCGCAGCTAACAACGGTCATTGAAGTCGATGTAACTAAGATTTCTAGACTTCGCGATCGCGCTAAAGCTTCATTTGAAGCACGTGAAGGTGTAAAACTTTCATACTTACCATTTTTCTCAGTAGCCGTTTGCGAAGCGCTGAAGCAGCACCCAGTTTTGAACTCCTCAGTTGAAGGTGATCAAATTACTTATCACGGCGCAGAACACTTGGGAATTGCAGTTGATACCGAGCGAGGTTTGCTTGTTCCAGTAATCGCCAACGCTGGTGACTTAAATATGGGCGGTATCGCTCGAAGGATTTCAGATTTAGCTGCACGCACACGTGATAACAAAGTTACTCCCGACGAATTAGGTGGTGGAACTTTCACACTTACTAATACCGGAAGTCGTGGGGCACTCTTTGACACACCAATTATTAATCAACCACAGGTTGCAATCCTTGGTCTTGGCGCAGTAGTAAAGCGTCCAATGGTTGTTCGTGGCGAAGATGGTGGCGAAACAATTGCTATTCGCTCAATGGTGTATCTGGGTCTTTCTT
>CAIXDY010000024.1 GCA_903918325.1 uncultured Actinomycetes bacterium | reverse complement strand
TTGGTAACTCCGTTTTCTTTCGCCATCTTTGCTTCAAGTGCCATAGCTTTCTGAGTCACTACTGGATCCGATACTTGAGTTTGCCCCGCATCAACGACAACAACAATCGTAGGGTCAGCAACTTTGAGAACATTATGCAAATAGTTAAAAACCTTGTAGGAGTCACTCTTTGGATTTGAATAACCACCAGAGTCCAAGCGATTAAAAACTGCTGAACCAACTCCACCCGCGGCAAGAATTCCGATGACGAAAACTATTACGGCAGCTTTGCGACGCCGATACATGAGGTGACCAAGTTTTTCGAACACTGATGCGACTCCCTTATTTTCAACAATGAAGCGATTTTAGCGGGTCAATTTGTACATTGAACTCTGTGTGACGGCTATGGCTCTCATGCATGGCGTGACCTGTCTCATAGTAGGAATGCACGTAGAATCAACGCATTATGAGTGAGGTATTTCCTTCAACGACTGATGACGAACGCGATCCCCGCGAAGACCAAAACGACGATAAAAAAAGGGAAGCTGAAATCAAAGGCGATAAACCGCCGCATCACGACGATTAATCAGTTTTTGGTGCAGGTGTTGCAGGTGCAGGTGTTGCAGCTTTCGCAGGTTCACTAGAAGTTTTCTTTTGTGCAGAATCAGTTTTATAAAAACCAGAGCCCTTGAATACAACTCCAACGGCGGAATAAACCTTACGGATTTCACCTTTGCATTCGGGGCACTCGGTCAGTGAAGCGTCGCTAAAAGATTGAAAAGCCTCAAATTCATGGTCGCAGGCAGTGCATGCATATTGATATGTAGGCATTGCCGCTCCAATTCTTCGTGCACAGTAAGTTTTAAGTACGTAGGGGGTAGATACCAAGTCTAAAGAAGTGAGACGATTGGCGCGAATTCAGGCGGCGAATCGAGAGGGGATAAGAGTGAGAATCAGCATTGCGAAGCGGTTATGTGGATTAATTGCGATTTTCGCCTTTTTTGGAATCGCCACAGCATCTGCGAACTCCTTAATCACAACATCACCAATAAGTGGTTCAACAGTTTCAACTCCACCCACATCCGTCACGGTTACAACTCAACTTCCATTATTGGCCGACGGTAATGAATTAATGGTGACCGATCCTGCTGGTGTACGAGTTGATGACGGCACATTAACTATTAGTGATGCGAACGCAACGATTGGCTTGAAACCTCTAGTTGATTCTGGAATTTATAAAGTGTCATATGTTCTATATTCAGAAGGCGCAGCACCGTTAGAGGGTTCTTTTACTTTTAATTTTTCTGCACCAAGTGTGATCACACAAACCGATCCCTCTCCAACCCCGGTTGATTCTCAAAAATCGGCCAGTAGCAGCTGGGGCACTAATGTATTTATTATTTTTATGTTGATTGTCGCAGTTTTTGTGATGCTTGGATTAGTGCTTTACGCACGAAAACTTTTTAGGGACCGATGATTGCTTTAAACACTATCTTCAAATATTTATCCCTTATCGGCGGTTTTGCAGTAATCGGCAATTTGCTAGCAATGGCATTCCTATTACTGGATACGAAAGGCAAGCTTTCAACTTCTTCTCTGAAGTTGCGCAGTATTTTGTGCGTTTCGAGTGCCACATGGGCAGTTGGAACTTTAGGAACGATTGTTTTTACGCTAGCCACAATTTTGGGCCAATCTTTTCAAGTTGCCGTCGACCCAACAGTATTGCGCTCATTCATAACTCAAATAACGCTGGGACAGTATTTACTTTTTGAAGCTCTAGTTGGTTTCTTTGTAGCTGCAGTTGCGATGCGACTCCAGAAAGTTCTCACAACTATTGCACTACTAGTCCTCTCGATTATTGGTTTAGTGGCACCAATTTTTCAGAGTCATTCAGCATCAAGTGGATCGCATGGCTTAGCAATTGGTTCATTAGTAATACATGTTGTGGCACTTTCATTGTGGGTAGGCGGCGTCATTGCTATTGCCGTTCTAGATCCTGATGATCGGCCAATCGCAGTTCCACGCTTTAGCGTTTTGGCACTTTGGTCAGTCATTGCAGTCGTCGTGAGTGGAACCATAAATGCTTGGTCCCGCTTAGATTTTGCAAGAGCTTGGCACACTACCTATGCCTACATAGTTATTGCCAAAATTATTTTGACTATCGTTTTAATTTTTATCGGCTATTTACACCGTAAGAACTTGTCCCAGCGAGATTCAATTGATTGGAAAGGCTTTGGTCGATTAATTTTCGCCGAAAGTGTTGTCATGATTGTGGCTGTGGCTATGGGTGCATGGTTATCGTCAAATCAAGCGCCTATTCGACCTGGTCGAGTTAAATTCGATGCCGCACTTACAGTTGCAGGCATCCCTACACCACCGGCACCAACGTGGAGCAGAATTCTTTGGAGCTATGAACCAGATGCGCTGATGATTGGAATTTTAGTAACTGCGGTGGCGCTCTACATAAAAGGTGTTCTTGTTCTTACTCGTCGCGGAGATAAGTGGCCAGTTGGTCGAACAATCTCTTTTGCGTTAGCAATTTCAGCAATCGATTTTGCTACTAGCGGTGGTTTAGGTCTTTATGCACACTTTGCTTTTTCTTATCACATGATTTCACACATGATTTTAGGAATGATTGCACCGATTGGCATTGTTTTAAGTGCACCTATTACTTTAGCTTTAAGAACGCTGCCTCAAGGTCGAAATTCTGAAGAGCGAGGTGTTCGTGGTTCCTTACTTGCTTTGGTGCACTCCAAGTTAGCGGTTTTTTATACCAACCCCCTTGTTGCATTAGCAATTTTTGATGGTTCACTTTTTGCACTTTATTTCACTCGATTTTTTGGATCTTTAATGCAAAGCCATGTGGGGCATTTATTTATGGACCTGCATTTCCTACTTGCAGGCATTCTTTTCTTTCATGTCATTATTGGAATTGATCCAAACCCACGCCGAGTTCCACATTTAGTACGGATAGTTATTCTTTTTGCGGCCATGAGCATTCATGCATTCTTCTCAGTGGCATTAATGTCAACATCTACGTTAATTGATGGTGGTTATTTTGCTTCACTCAAATCTCCATGGCTTACCGATTTACTTGCCGATCAGCGCCTTGGGGGTTCGATTGGCTGGGCAATGGGCGAAATTCCAATTTTGTTAGCTTTAGTTGCAACTTTCATAAGTTGGGTACGCGATGATTCACGAGAAACTAAGCGAATAGATAAAAATGTCGAGCGAGCGGCAGCGATGGGACAACCCGATGAATTAGCCGATTACAATAAGTACTTACAGGATCTGGCAGAACGCGATAGGAATAAGCCCTAATGGAAAATTTATTTGATCTTCCGAGTGAGTACAAGGATTTGCGTGCAAGTGTGCGCGCTTTAGCAGAAAAAGAAATTGCGCCTTTCGCTCATGCAGTTGATGAAGATCATCGCTTCCCACAAGAGGCTGCAAATGCCCTTGCTAAAGCTGGACTTGCCGCAGCACATGTTCCAACCGAATTTGGTGGAGATGGCGCCGATGCCTTGGCCGTAGTAATAATTATTGAAGAAGTCGCCCGCGTTTGTGGTTCATCTTCACTTATTCCGGCAGTAAATAAACTTGGCTCGCTCCCTTTAATTCTTGGCGGTAATAAAGAACAAAAAGCCCGTTGGTTACCACAACTAGCTGCAGGCAAAGGTTTTTCTTATTGCCTTTCTGAATCTGAAGCGGGTTCAGATGCATCTGCACTTCGCACAAAAGTTGAACGCGATGGCGATGGATGGATTCTCAATGGCAGTAAAAAATGGATTTCAAATGCTGGAATCTCTGATTTTTATACTGTAATTGCGCAAGGTGATCCAGCATTAGGTTCCAAGGGCATTACCGCTTTTGTAGTTGAAAAATCTGATCCAGGGGTTTCTTTTGGTGCACCTGAAAAGAAAATGGGCTTTAGAGGTTCACCAACGCGTGAGGTGTATTTCGATAACGTAAAACTTGCCGATGATCGCCGCATCAGTGAAGTTGGTCGGGGTTTCGCTTTGGCAATGGACACACTTGATCACACACGCATCACTATTGCCGCTCAAGCACTTGGTTTAGCCCAAGGTGCATTAGATGTTGCGACTAAGTATTCGCATGAACGCAAACAGTTCGGTAAAGAGATATTTGATTTTCAAGGTGTGCAATTCATGCTGGCAGATATGGCTATGAATATTGAAGCTGCCCGCCAACTCACTTACGTTGCAGCCTCTAAGAGTGAAAGTGGCGAAAAGGATTTACGTTTCTTCTCTGCAGCAAGTAAATGTTTTGCAAGTGATACTGCGATGAAAGTTACAACTGATGCAGTTCAGATTTTAGGCGGATATGGCTATGTCTCAGATTATCCAGTTGAGCGTATGATGCGCGACGCAAAACTCACACAGATTTACGAAGGCACAAATCAGATTCAGCGAATCGTGATGGCGCGCAATCTTCCTAACGCTTAAAACGTACAACTAACGATGGAGTTGCTGCGGCATCAAGGGCAATGTCATGCGCTTCTCGGGGTAATGATTCACTTGTAAGTTCGCCAGCATGAACTAAACCAATTTTCCATCCGGGAAGGTTTGGCAATGCGCGATCATAAAATCCACCACCCTGCCCCATTCGAAAACCATCTTGATCTATTCGAAGTGCGGGAGTTACTACTGCACCGACATTACTTAAATCAGTCACTACCGGCCCAGTAGGTTCGGTCAATTTTTTTGTTACTTTCAACTGATCATGATCACCACTCCACTGCACCCATTCAATTTCGGAGCCGTTTACTCTCGGTAGCAAAAGTTGCTTTCCCTCTTTAAGAAAGGCTTGATTTATTTCAGTTGTGCTGGGTTCTTCAGAGTGTGAAAAGTATGAACAAATCGTTGTTGCGCTTACGATTTCAGGGCATTTCAAAATGACATTGAAGTTTGAAGCAATGAACTTCTGAACCCGTTCACGGCGATAGCGATCGCGAAGCTCTTTCTTGAGTGTGTTCTGATTCATTGCTTCCTTCCGTTAACTCCACGCCTAAATCCCAGAGATTACTAACTCCAACAAGTATGGTGTGATTATGGCAGAGCACACGCGAGTAGATGAGTTTTTGAACGCGCTTCTTGCCACCTGCAAGCCACTTGATTCTTTTGATATGCCGCTTCTGGATGCACATGGCGCCACTTTGGCCGAAGATGTTTTCGCAGGTGAGCGATTAGTGATGAAATCTGGAAGTCGTATCCGATCAACACAAATTGGCTTAGCTGCATCAATTGGAATTGATCATCTGCCAACGCGCCCGCATCCTCGTGTCGTTGTGATGTCAGCTGGACCCGATCTAGCTGAGCCCGGACAAAGTTTAAAAGATGACGAAGAATATGAAACTAACTCGTGGATGCTAACCACTGCAGTTCGAGAAGTTGGAGCAGTTGCATACCGCGTTCATTCAATTCCTGAAGATGAAGCTCAACTACAAAATTTGATTGAAGATCAATTAGTTCGGGCAGATTTAATAATTATTAGCGGTGAGCGCCACGATGATTCATTTGATTTAATCACGCGCACCTTGTCACACATGGGTGAAATTACGACAATTGATATGGCTATCGAAATGAGCGGCCGCCATAACTATGGATCTATTGGCCCAGATAAGACGCCGGTAGTGACCCTTCCCGGTGATCCAATCGCGGCATACATTTCATTTGAGTTATTTGTTCGCCCAATGATTCGGACCATGCTTGGCGCCGCAACTATTCACCGTCCAAGCGTTAAAGCAAAATTAGAGAAAGCTATTGAATCTACCGAAGGCATGCGTTCGTATATTCGGGCAACGCTCTCTGAAGATGGTAAATCAGTTCTGCCCCTAACTCACCAAGAAGAATTATCAACGCTTTCAGATTCAAATGCATTTATTGCCGTTGGCGAAAAAGATATTCATTTAAAAGCTGGGGATGAAGTGACCGTAGTTGTTTTAGAGCGTCGGTATATTTAACCTCGACTATGAGTAATTCATGGCCAGTCGTGCTAACTACAAGTGATTTACGTTTGCAAGCTCTGCGATTTCGCGATAAGTCTGCGTGGAATACGGTTCGTGCCCAAAATCGTGATTGGTTAGCGCCGTGGGAAGCCACGATTCAATCGGTGCCTGGTGAAGATGCCCCTAATTTACGTCAGTTACCTTCATATTTTGAAATGGTGAGAACTCTTAATTCCGAGGCCAGAGCGGGCCGTTCATATTCATTTGCAATCTGGCACCAGCGCAATTTAGTCGGCCAAATTTCACTGGGAGGTGTAATTCTTGGAGCGATGCGGGGTGCTCATATTGGATATTGGATTGATAAGAATTATGCCAACCGAGGGTTCACAACACAGGCGGTAATGGCAATGGCGGACTATTCATTTGATGCGCTAAAACTTCACCGAGTTGAGATAAATCTGCGACCTGAGAACGCAGCTTCACGGCGGGTAGCTGAAAAATCTGGCTTTATTTTCGAAGGCGAACGGCCCCGCTACTTACATATTGACGGTAGTTGGCGTGATCACATTACTTTCGTTAAGGAAAACCCGGCCGTTAAGTAGGCTCCAAATCCCAAGTTTTCTAGGTTAGACCCTTTATCTTTGTGCATCATGGCTTCGGGAATTATTTATATTGCGATCATCGGTATGTGGGTCGCCTATTTTGCACCCCGTTGGATTCATGACCGCAATGAATTTTCTGGAAAATCTGTAGAGCGATTTAAAAGTGCACTTCGAGTTGTAGCAAGCTCATCGCCCCACGGAAGTTCTGGAAGCGGCGCGATTCACATTGACTTAGATCGTGAAGCAAAAATTGCCCAACTTCTAATGCGCAGACGCATTATGTTTTTAATTCTTGCATTTTCGTTGACGACGACAATCATTGGTGGTTTTATGAAAACGATGCCATTCATATATGCATTAGTTCCATTAACTGGAATTCTGATTTATGTTGCCAATGTTCGACGTCAAACTATTGCCGATAAAATTCAATTTCGTCGTGTTCAACAGTTACATCGCCGTACGGCTGGAGTTTCTGCAACAAATTTAGCTGAAGTTGTAACACCTAAAGTTACGCAAGAACATTGGATCCCACTTTCAGAGCGCGAACTCAAAGGCGTTGTACTTTTGCCAAAGGGGAGCGCGGCAGTTAGAACAACGTGGGAGCCAGCTGAAGTTCCGACTCCAACTTATGTGAGTGCGCCAAAAGCGATAATTCCGAAGCGCGTCATTGATTTAACAATTCCTGGTGCGTGGAGTGAAGAACAAGAACGCCTAGAACGTGAAGCGTTAGCAGCGGCATCGCCATCACGCGATGAAATTTTCGATCAACAACTTGCCGATGAAGCAGTTGAAAGACTTAAACAAGCACGCGCAGCTAACGAATAATTAGATCCACGAAGGTAGCCACATTCGGTGGAACCATGAGTCATAAGTGATTACTTCGCCCGTGAATAAAGGCAAGAAGTAAATAAAATTTAAGAAGACAATTACGACAAAGGCCGCGATAAGGCTCTGCGATAGCGCAGGTTTTAGTGAACTATCTAGCAGCGCTTTAGCGCAGTAAATAATGGCTAGGAGCATGAACGGCTCGAAGATGATTGCATAAAAAGTAAAGACCGTGCGCTGCTGGAAGAAAAACCACGGTAAGTAGCCGGCAGCTAAACCAAGAACCACAATATTGAGCACTGGATCTGAAGTTCTGCGCACTAGTGATCGAAACCAAAAACCGATAACGATTGCGCAAGCAATTGTTCCAGCCCACCATAACAGCGGAGTCCCCAAAGCTAGAACTTCTTGAGCGCAACTATTATTTCCGCAACCTTGCGGTGAATCATAGAAAAAAGAAGTGGGTCTTCCCATTACCATCCAACTCCAAGGGTTAGCTTGGTAAGAATGTTTTTCAGTAAGTCCAGTATGGAAACTCAACATCTCAGAGTGATAGTGCAGCCATGAAGAAATTACATTCGGAGACCATTGTCGATCCCAGCCACGGTTACTTAAAAACCAACCAGTCCACGTAGAAATATAAACAAGAACAGGGAGTACTCCATATTGTAAGAATTTTATTGCGATGGGGCGAAGGAGATCTTTAGAGGGATGCTGCGAAAATACTTTATAGAGTGAAATAAATAGAAGCACCACCAAGAAATAGAGTGCACTCCACTTGGTTCCCATTGCTAACCCTATTG
>CAIXDY010000023.1 GCA_903918325.1 uncultured Actinomycetes bacterium | reverse complement strand
GTATTTACTCCGGCAGTTTGTAACCAAGTCTTTACCCAAGCATCGAGTTTGCGTCCACTGGTTGCTTCTAGTTCAACAAGTAAGTCATTCAAAGTTGTGTTACCCCAAGCATGCTTAGCAAAGTACTTTTGAAGGCCGGCAATAAATTGTGGACGACCAACGTGCTCGGTTAGTTGCTGAAGAACGGATGCACCTTTTGCATAAGTAATGCCATCAAAGTTGGCATTTACCGCTTCGATATCAACCATGTCAGCGATGATTGGGTGTGTAGAAGAAAGTTGATCTTGGCGATATGCCCAATTTTTACGTGCGCTACTAAATTCAGACCACGCATCTTTAAAGCGCGTGGCTTCTGACAACGCTAAATAAGCCGACCATTCCGCAAATGATTCATTGAGCCACAAGTCATCCCACCAGGACATGGTGACCATGTCGCCAAACCACATGTGAGCCATTTCGTGCAGGATGGTGTTAGCGCGAGAAAGATAAGACTTTTCAGGCATGTGACTGCGGAAAACAAGAACTTCTTCGCGGAAAGTTACGGCGCCAGCATTTTCCATGGCACCAAAGTTGAAGTCAACAACGGCTATTTGATCATATTTTTCAAAGGGATAAGCCAAACCAAAAGTCTTTTCAAAGTATTCGAAACCTTGCTTGGTGATCAAGAAAATATCTTCTGGATCTAAAAACTGCATCATTGATTTACGGCAGTAAATTCCAAGTGGAATTTCTTTTTGACCTTTATAAACATCATGGACATGCGAATAAGGTCCGGCAATTAAGCAATCAAGGTAGGTGGCAATGCGTGGGGTAGTTTTGAACTTCCATTCTACAAATTCACCCTTGATAGTTTTTGACTCAACGGGGTTGTTAGATACCGCTTCCCAGTGACCAGGGGTTGTTACCGTTAAAGTAAAAGTTGCCTTTAGCGCTGGTTGATCAAAACAAGGGAACATGTGACGTATATGTGCAGTCTCACCTTGTGAGTACAGATAAACCTCACCATCGGCAGGATCCACCGAACGCTGTAGACCTTCACCTGATTTTGAATACTCAGCTTCAATTTCAATTACTAACAGGTTCTCGGCCGCTAAATTAGTTAAGAAAATACTTTCGCCATCAAAATTACTTGTATCAACGGCTGCGCCATTGAGCGTTGCGCTAATGACTGTGCGACCAACGGCATCGATGAATGTGGAGTAACCAGGCTTTGTGCAAGTAAATGAGACTTCAGACTTTGAGTAGAAAGTTTCATCGCCCTTTGTGACATCAAGGGTTACTGCATAGCTATTTACATAAAGATGGTCCGTACGTTCTTTAGCTTCTGCACGGTTCAAATTTAGACCTGGCACTTAAGGCTCCTTTTGTAGGTTCCAATCCAACCATGACAGAGTTAGTCCATGGAACGCCCATCGGTACGTAGCTACAGCATCCGCGGCTCCCGGATTACCGAAGCCCAGCGGGCCGCAAAAACTGCACTGCAAGCGGTCTATGGAATTCCAGTAGAAATCAAGAAAATTAATCTGCGTGAGATTTTCCCAACCAGTGAAAAAATCATTCTGGAAATTGGTTTTGGCATGGGGGAAGCCACCGCAATCATCGCGAAAAATCACCCCAACAATGGCTATATCGCCGTTGACGTACACCCACCCGGAATTGGCAAACTTCTGGCTCGTATCGTTGAAGATGATTTGAAAAACCTTCGCGTTATTGAAGATGATGTTCACGTTGTACTGCCTTATATGTTTGAGGATGAATCTTTAGATGCAATTCATTTATATTTTCCGGATCCTTGGCCAAAAAAGAAACACAACAAACGACGGATTGTGAATTCTGGATTTTTGGCGCTCATCCACCCAAAATTAAAAAAGGACGGCTACATTCATATCGCAACGGACTGGGTGCCTTACGCCGAAAGTATGCAAGAAGTTTTTGCTGGATCAGATTTATTTACTGGGGGAGTAATTGAAAAACCCGAAGCTCGACCGGTTACTCGTTTTGAAGGACAAGGGATCGATAAGGATCACCAAGTTACTGATTTGATGTATTTTCGTAAGCAGTAATTTTATTGATGCGTCGCACGTGACGTTCATCGTTAGTAAATGGCGTTTCGATAAAAGCATCAATAATCGCTTTGCACTCATCGATTGAATGCATCCGACCGCCTATGCCGACGACGTTTGCATTGTTATGTTCCTTGGCTAGCTGTGCCGTTTCAATGCTCCAAGCCAGTGCTGCTCGCACGCCCTTAACTTTGTTTGCCGCAATCTGTTCACCATTACCGGAACCGCCCAAAACAATGCCTAATGATGTTGGATCTTTCACCGTTGCAATTGCTGCTGGAAGACAAAAATCTGGGTAGTCATCTAGCGCGTCATATTCATGTGGGCCGTGATCTGTTACTTGATGGCCCTTGGATTGTAGATATTCAACTAGCGCGCTTTTTAGTTCAAGCCCTGCATGATCGCTGCCAATATGAATTTTCATAAGGACATCTTGCCATTAACAATGCGCG
>CAIXDY010000022.1 GCA_903918325.1 uncultured Actinomycetes bacterium | reverse complement strand
TGCAGCAGAAGCGTTAGATCTGACTATCTATCCATTGCCTCCCCTGTTGCATAATCGCCCCGAAAAAATTGCCGGTGAAGTCGATGCCTTATTAACACAAATAAAGGTTAAACACTCTAAATGCGCGGTGGCTTATGCCGATTGCGGAACGTATGGGGCATTGGATGTTGTCATAGCTCGGCACGGTGTAAAACGTTTAGGTGGCAATCACTGTTACGACATATTTGCGGGTGCGCCAAAAATTCAAGCCATTATGGATGCCGACGCTGGAACTTACTTTTTGACGGATTTTCTGGCTAAATCTTTCCACCGCAGTGTGATTGTGGAACTAGGTTTAGATAAGCGACCTGAACTTCGTGATGACTATTTCAAGAATTATTCAAGAGTTATTTGGTTAGCCCAAGTACGCACCGCTGAATTAGAGGTCTTAGCGCGAGCAGCTGCCGCAGAAATCGGCTTACCGCTTGAGATTCAAGAAGTGGGTTACGGTCAGTTAGCCCAGCAAGTAAAGGAACTACTGAGCAACTAGCATCACATCAATTGCTTTTAGGACAATTGGTGACAACTTAGATTTATCAACATCTTTGTGTAATCTCTCGATCATTACCGGTGTCCAGAACTGCACGATGTGGTGCGCTACCTTAATTTCAGGTGCATCACCAACCGGGAAATTCGCCGCAATCTGATTAGCCATGCGAATAATCGACGCTAATTGCACATCGCCTTCGATATGAGTTTCAACCATGGCACCTGGGCCTTTAGCACTTGGCGTAATTTCAACGGCTGTGACTTTGTATTCCGGACAGTTAGTTGCCCAATCTGAATAATCTGTAGTAATTACGTTAGCGCCACTTTCTGGGAAGTGGAACGTTGTATAAACAACTCCAGCTGGAACCTCATCAGTAATACGTGCTCGCATAATGGTTTCACCAACACGACTTGAAAGTTTGACCCATGAACCATCGGCAACTCCGCGCAACTGCGCATCTGATTCGTGCAAATCCAAAATATCTTCGGTGTGCCACACATTATTTGCAGTTCGACGAGTTTGTGCGCCAACGTTGTACTGACTCAAGACGCGGCCAGTTGTAAGAAGCAGAGGGAACTTACGATCGGCTTTTTCATCGGTGGCTACATACGGAGTACGCATAAATTGGCCTAAACCACGCATGAAGGTCTCTACATGCATCATTGGTGTTCCATCGGGATTGGCCTCGTTACATGGCCACTGCAGACTGCCAATTTCATCCAGCTTTGCAAATGAAACTCCAGCAAATGTTGGTGTAGTTGCCGCAATCTCATCCATGATTTCAGCGCCATTGTTATATGACATTGGGTAACCCATTGCTGTTGCTAGATCACAGGTAACTTCGTATTCACTCTTGCCAGTAGGAGATTTCATTACTGGACGAACACGGTTGATGCGGCGCTCGGCATTTGTAAACGTTCCATCTTTTTCCAAAAATGATGTTCCCGGCAAGAAAACATGGGCAAACTTTGCAGTTTCATTGAGGAATAAATCCTGAACGATAACCATATCCATCGCACGCAAAGCCGCGTGAACGTGTGAAATATTTGGATCTGATTGGGCGATATCTTCACCTTGTACATAGAGTCCGCGATACGTGCCAGCAAGGGCGGCATCAAACATATTTGGAATTCGCATTCCAGGCTCGGCATCTAGCGTTACGCCCCACTTATCATTAAATATTTTGCGGGTGTCAGGATTTGAAATGTGTCGGTAACCCGGTAATTCATGTGGGAATGAACCCATGTCACAAGAACCTTGAACGTTATTTTGTCCACGTAGCGGATTAACACCTACGCCTTTGCGGCCAATGTTTCCGGTAACCATTGCCAAGTTAGCAATTCCCATAACCATTGTTGAACCTTGGCTATGTTCAGTTACACCAAGACCATAATAAATTGAGGCATTTGGTACTGACGCAAATAACCGTGCAGCTTTACGGATTTCCTCCGCAGGTACGCGGGAAGATGCTTCAAGTGCTTCAGGTGAATTTTCAGGAAGTGAGATAAATGCTTCCCATTCCTTAAATGACTTCGCTTCACAACGCGCATCAATGAAATCACGTTTAGCTAAACCTTCAGTGATGATCACATGTGCCAGAGCATTAATGACGGCCACATTTGTACCTGGCATTAACTGCAAGTGGTGCGCAGCAACAACTCCTGGTGTGCGCACAAGTGCAATTACGCGTGGATCAACAACAATAAGCTGTGCGCCTTTGCGAATTGCTTGTTTCATACGTGAAGCAAAAACCGGGTGGGCCGATGTTGGATTAGCGCCAATCAACATAATGACATCGCTGTGCTCAACCGACTCAAAATCCTGGGTTCCGGCCGACGTTCCGAAAGCTTGACCTAAGCCATAACCGGTTGGTGAATGGCACACGCGCGCGCATGTATCAACATTGTTATTAGCAAATGCAGCACGTACCATCTTTTGAACCACGAATACTTCTTCGTTAGTACAACGTGATGAAGTGATACCACCGATGGCATTGCGCCCTGATTCAGCTTGAATCTTCTTTAAACCATTGGCGGCATATGCAATCGCTTCGTCCCAAGATACTTCTTTCCAAGGATCAGTAATACTGCGGCGAATCATTGGCTTAGTGATGCGATCAGTATGGGTGGCATATCCGTAAGCAAAACGTCCTTTAACGCATGAGTGACCTTCATTAGCGCCACCATCTTTGAGCGGCACCATGCGCACAAGTTTGTCTCCACGCATTTCAGCCTTAAATGAACAACCAACTCCGCAATAAGCACATGTAGTAATTACTGAAGACGTTGGGGCGCCAATGGTCAATAAAGTTTTTTCGGTTAATGCACCAGTTGGGCACGCTTGAACGCAAGCACCACATGAGACGCATTCGCTTTCAATAAATGAAGTTCCTGATGATGACACTCG
>CAIXDY010000021.1 GCA_903918325.1 uncultured Actinomycetes bacterium | reverse complement strand
TTCCAGACCAGTAACTCCAGTTCCAGCTTTTACTTCACCTACGCACAAACCAGGCAAATCTTTACCGGTTGCCAGAAAGACATGATCTTCTCCACCGGCAAAAATCCACTGCCAGACATCGACATCAGTGCTCGAAGCTAAATCCTGTAACTGTACGAACTCTTCGCTATTTTCAAAAGCTGCAGCATCGAAGTACAACTGCACACCTGATGCTTGTGCCAGCTGGGAAGCTTGAATTACTAAAGCATCACTGACATCGCACATTGAATGTGCGCCTTTGTTTGCATAGGCCACAGCCATCGAATAATCAACTGTGGGTGCGCAGAATTCATCAATTGCGTATTGCTCTAAGTCATTAGGTTCTGGCTTTTCTATACAAGCTAAACCTGCTGCAGACCAACCGGGCAATGACGATACATAAATTGCATCTCCGACTTTTGCTCCACTTCGAGAAATCGCATCAGCAACTTCACCAAGTGCGGTCATGGAAATTACCTTGAAAGCTCCACGAGTTAAATCTCCGCCAACCACAACGGCCCCACAACTGCTGGCTTCATGTTTGATTCCCTGAGCTAACTCACTTATCCATTCAATAGTTTCTTGTCCCGTTAAGGTAACGGCCACAACTAAATATGTTGGAGTTGCACCCATTGCATAAACGTCGGCCAAGTTTGCTGCGCAAATTTTGCGACCAATTTCAAAGGCTCCCGAGTTCGCGCAATCAAAATGCGTTCCCTCCACGGCCATATCGGTTGTAATAACCGTGTGTTCACCAGTTGTAACAACGGCAGCGTCATCGCCAATTCCTACGATTACTCCGCGTCCAGTTCCAAAGATCTGGGCCAGCACACCTATTACCTGGCTTTCATCGAAGTTCATAGGAAAAGAGTAATCGACTAGCCAGTTGCCATATCTCTGAAGTAGCCTTGCCTGACCAACGAAAGGAAACTCTCATGTCAGTTCAGGCCTACATTTTGATTCAGACCGAGGTCGGCAAAGCAGGATCCGTAACTAAGGCAATCTCGGGGATCGCTGGTGTAACTCTGGCCGAAGGCGTCACTGGTCCTTATGACGTCATCATGCGCGCAGAAGCGCAAAGCATGGAAGATTTTGGTCGTTTGATTTTATCTAAAGTTCAAGGTGTCGCTGGAATTACTCGCACCTTAACCTGCCCAGTAACTCACCAATAAAAATTAATTAACTGTGCGCACGCTCTATACAAACGCGCGCTTTTGGTCCGCAGACCAGGAAATTTTTCACGACTTGCTCGTTGAAGATTCCAAAATCATTGCAACGGGTGACACAGCTAAAAATAGCGCTGCCGATACAACCATTGATTTAAATAATTCTTTTGTTATTCCATCTTTTCTCGATGGCCATGCCCATCCAATTTTTGCCGGGCGCGAAGCTGCTGGACCAAAAGTTAATGGTCTGATATCCGTGAAAGAAATTGTTTCGGCCGTACAAGATTTTGCCGATAAGAATCCAACTACCCCCTGGATTATCGGTGGGGCTTATGAAGCGGCAATTATTGAAAGCGGTGATTTTGAAGCCACTTGGTTAGATGCAGTTGTCAGTGACAGGCCAGTGGTGCTACATGCAGTTGATCACCATACGATTTGGGTCAATAGTAAAGCGTTGCAATTGGCTGGAATTAACGCCGACACCAAAGATCCCGATGGCGGCACAATTGCGCGAACCGCAGGTGGCGCACCTAAAGGCACGCTGCGCGAACCATCGGCCATTGCTTTAGTCCTTAATCACGCCCCGGCAAACACCATTGAGAGTGATATTGCTGCAATCAAATTTGCGTGTAAGGAATATAAAAAAGTAGGAGTGAGTGCGGCAATTGATTCGTGGTGTGAAAAAGATATGGCCCGTGCCTATATTGCCGCTGCCAACTCCGGTGATTTAACGATCCCATTCAATCTTTCATTTTTAGCAACGCCTACAACGTGGTTTGCCGATATCGATGATTTCAATGCCCTTCGCGAAGAATCACTACACCTGCCTAATCCACCTCTATTAAAAGCTAACTCCATTAAATTCTTGCTCGACGGGGCTTTATCGGCAGGAACGGCATATTTAACGCAGCCTTACGAAGATGACCCCACAACTTTTGGTTTGAAAATTTGGGACGATGCCGAACTACGCAATGCATTAGTGGCTTATG
>CAIXDY010000020.1 GCA_903918325.1 uncultured Actinomycetes bacterium | reverse complement strand
TGTACGTCCAAAAGCCATTGATGTTGCAACACTTCCCTACCCTGGTTTTCCAACAGATTTGCTACCCATGGTTATTGCGCTTAATTCAATTGCAGATGGGCATTCACTTGTGACTGAAAATGTTTTTGAATCACGATTTATGTTCGTCAATGAATTAAGCCGATTAGGTGCCAAAGTCTCAGTTGATGGCCACCATGCTTCAATTGAAGGTGTGCCAGAGCTATCTGGTGCACCTGTAGAAGCGCACGATATTCGTGCCGGTGCGGGCTTAATTTTGGCTGCGCTTGTGAGTGAAGGAGAGACAACAATTGATGAGGCATTCCATGTTGACCGCGGGTATCCAAATTTTGCAGAACAATTACAAAGCCTTGGCGCGAAAGTGACACGCGAGTAATGGCAATCCCGGATCGTAACTTGGCGCTTGAGCTCATACGAGTTACTGAAACTGCAGCACTTGCTGCAGCGCCGTGGGTGGGCCGTGGTGAAAAAGATTTAGCCGATAAAGCAGCGGTGGAAGCAATGCGAAAAATGATTAATACCGTGGATATGGCCGGTGTTGTCGTTATCGGTGAAGGTGAAAAAGATAACGCGCCTATGTTGCACAACGGTGAACATGTGGGAAACCAAGAAGGACCTTCTTGTGATGTTGCAGTAGATCCCATTGATGGCACTTCACTGACTGCTAATGGAATGAATGGTGCAATCTCTGTCATTGCCCTAGCTCCACGCGGGACAATGTTTGATCCGCAGTCAAGTTTCTATATGAATAAGATTGTTACCGGACCAGAAAGTGCCATGGTTATTGATATTCAAGCCCCAACCACCGTAAACATTGCTGCGGTTGCAAAGGCTAAGAATCTAGCGATTAGCGACATAACAGTCGTAGTTCTCAATCGCCCACGTCATCAGCAATTGATTAAAGAGATTCGCGATTGTGGCGCAAGAATTCGTTTGATTCAAGATGGCGATGTTGCTGCAGCCATTGAAACTGCGCGCCCACACACTGGGATTGATTTATTAATGGGCATCGGTGGAACTCCAGAAGGCGTAATTACTGCGGCTGCGATGATTTGTTTAGGTGGTGCCATTCAAGGCCAATTGCACATTGACGGTAAAAACTCAGGACCAATTCTAGCTACCCGTGAATTAGTTAACTCTGACGATGTTTTTCTAGCAGCAACCGGAATCACAGATGGAGAACTAGTTAAGGGTATTCGCTACACCAGCTTTGGTGCAGTAAGTCAATCAATTGTGATGCGTGGAAAATCTAAAACAGTCAGAGTAATCGAGACTGAACACTATTTAAAATAAATTACTGGGACACCGTTTCAGTAAGAATTGAAACTCGGTTATTTGAAACAGATAAGAAACCACCACTTACTTTAAATTCGGTGGTGGTTCCATCCGTTCCCTTAATACTTACTGCGCCATCAACAAGTACGCCAAAGAGCGGTGAGTGATCGGTCAAAATTCCGAGATCACCTTCGACAGTTCGGGCTGAAACAAAAGTTGCTTCGCCCGACCAGACGCGCTCTGCTGGAGATACGAGTTCGACGTTAAGTGTCATTAGTTAATTACTTTCCAACACTTGCTGCGAGTTCAGCGGCACGACGCTCTACGTCATCAAGACCACCGCACATGAAGAATGCTTGTTCTGGAATATGGTCGTACTTTCCATCAGCAAGGGCTTCGAACGCAGCGATTGTGTCAACAAGTGGAACGAATGATCCATCGATACCTGTAAAGACCTTCGCAACGAAAGTATTTTGTGACAAGAAGCGCTGAATACGACGTGCGCGTCCAACCAAAATACGATCTTCTTCAGAAAGTTCATCGATACCAAGAATGGCGATGATGTCCTGGAGATCTTTGTAACGCTGCAAGATCTGCTTGATGCGGTTAGCAACACGGAAGTGGTGCTCACCGATGTAGCGTGGATCCAAGATGCGAGATGTTGAGTCAAGTGGATCCACCGCCGGATAAATTCCAAGCTCTGAAATCGGACGAGACAACACAGTTGTTGCATCTAAGTGCGCGAAAGTTGTGTGTGGGGCTGGGTCAGTAATGTCATCGGCAGGAACATAAATTGCCTGCATTGATGTAATTGAGTGACCACGAGTTGAAGTAATGCGCTCCTGTAACTGGCCCATTTCATCGGCCAAAGTTGGCTGATAACCCACAGCTGAAGGCATACGGCCAAGCAACGTTGATACTTCAGAACCAGCTTGTGTAAAGCGGAAGATGTTATCGATGAAGAGCAACACATCCTGCTTTTGAACATCGCGGAAATATTCAGCCATTGTTAGCGCTGAAAGTGCCACGCGCAAACGCGTTCCAGGTGGTTCATCCATTTGACCGAACACTAAGGCGGTCTTGTTAATAACACCGGTCTCGGTCATTTCTAGGAACAAGTCGTTACCTTCACGAGTACGCTCACCAACACCGGCGAATACAGATACACCACCGAAGTTTTCAGCTACGCGATAAATCATTTCCTGAATCAAAACTGTCTTACCTACTCCTGCACCACCGAATAGACCAATCTTTCCACCCTTTACATACGGTGTGAGAAGGTCGATAACTTTAATTCCAGTTTCAAACATCTCAGTCTTTGATTCCAACTGATCGAATGCTGGTGCATTGCGGTGAATTGGCCAACGCTCTTTGATGTCGAGTGAAGAGGTTGGTACATCCATAGATTCACCAAGTGTGTTGAACACGTGACCCTTAGTTACATCGCCAACAGGTACCGAGATTGCTGAACCTGTATCAGAAACTTCAGTTCCACGAATCATTCCATCTGTTGGTTGCATAGAGATCGCGCGCACGAGGTTGTCACCAATGTGCTGTGCAACTTCCATCGTCAAGGTACGAGTAGTACCAGACATGGTTACCTCTACGTGTAGCGCGTTGAAAATCGCTGGCATCGAAGCGGCGGGGAATTCAATATCCACGACCGGTCCAATAACGCGAGCTACGCGACCTTTACCTGTTGATGCCGACATCATTCACTCCCTGCACTAGCTGAGGCCAACGCGTCTGCGCCGCCAACAATTTCACTGATTTCTTGGGTAATTTCAGCTTGACGGGCTGCGTTCGCAAGTCGTGTAAGCGACTTAATTAACTCATCAGCATTGTCAGTTGCTGACTTCATTGCGCGACGTCGAGCAGCGTGCTCAGAAGCCGCTGACTGCAACATTGCGTTAAATACTCGAGCCTCAATGTAACGAGGTAGAAGTGCATCCAGCACAACTCCTGCATTAGGTTCGAATTCATACATAGGTAGCAAACCAGATGGAACTGGTGCATCGCTTTCTACAACTTCTAGTGGAAGCATGCGCTTTGCCATTGCATTTTGTGTAAGCATTGATTTGAACTCAGTAAACACGATATGGATTTCATCCACTCCTGCTAATTCAACTTGAGCATCAGCAACGAAGGCTTTGATTAATGAATCAGCGACTTCTTTAGCATGCTCGTACGTAGGGTTATCTGAAAAACCAGTCCATGATCCAGAGATTTCACGGTTACGGAAGCGGTAGTAGTTGACGGCTTTGCGTCCAACTAAATACGACTTCACTTCTAAACCACGCGATTTCAAAAGGGCGGCTAACTGCTCCCCCTCTTTAATTGCATTGTTTGAATACGCTCCGGCCATTCCGCGGTCAGCTGAAATAATCAGGACTGCTGCACGAATTGGTCGCTCTGATTCTGTAGTCAAAGGGTGATTAGTTGAAGAATAGGTAGCAACTGCAGATACCGCACGAGTTAACTCATTTGCATAAGGAGTCGACGCTGTGACTCGTTGCTGCGCTTTAACGATACGAGAAGCCGAGATTAACTCCATGGCTTTCGTAATCTTTTTAGTCGCTTTAACGGATCGCATGCGTCTGCGATAAATGCGGAGTTGGGCACCCATGGGTTACTTCTTCACCGCCGGAGGTACATGCTTTGTAATCTGCTCAGAACCTTCGCCATCTAGGGCATCAGCTGCAGCTTCATTAACGGCTTGTGAAGCCGTTGTCTTGAAGATCTTCTTGAAATCATCAACAGCTGACTGCATTTTTGCAACGGTGTCATCTTCTAGCTGCTTAGTCTCGGCGATAACTGTGAAGATTTCTTTACGTTCGCGACCAATGAAATCAAGTAGTTCTGATTCAAAACGGCGAATATCTGCAACTGGAACTGAATCAAGTGCACCAGATGTACCTGCCCAGATTGAAACAATCTGATTCTCAAGTGAATATGGTGAGTACTGACCCTGCTTGAGCAGTTCAACCATGCGCGCACCGCGCTCTAGTTGTGCCTTGGATGCTGCATCTAGATCTGAACCAAAAGCTGCGAAAGCTTCGAGCTCACGGAACTGTGCAAGGTCAAGACGCAAACGTCCAGCAATCTTTTTCATCGCCTTAGTCTGAGCAGAACCACCCACACGAGAAACCGAGATACCTACGTTAATCGCTGGGCGAACGCCTGCGTTAAACAAATCTGTTTCAAGGAAGCACTGTCCGTCAGTAATTGAAATTACGTTTGTTGGAATAAATGCAGAAACGTCATTTCCCTTTGTTTCAATGATTGGTAGGCCAGTCATTGAACCGCCACCGAGTTCATCGGAAAGCTTTGCGCAACGTTCTAGCAAACGTGAGTGCAAATAGAAAACATCGCCTGGGTAAGCTTCGCGGCCTGGTGGACGGCGAAGTAGAAGTGAGACTGAACGATAAGCCTCAGCTTGCT
>CAIXDY010000019.1 GCA_903918325.1 uncultured Actinomycetes bacterium | reverse complement strand
CTAATCATTCGAATATAAAACTTTCCAGGCTGGCGCGAACTTGGTTGAGGATCGCCCTTTGCTACAAAACCCAATTTTTCATATGCCGCAATTGCTAAAAAGTTGTCTTGCCACACGCCTAAACCTTGCACCTGCCAATTTCGCTGACTGGCTTGTGTATCTAAAAATTTAAACATGGCACGCATGAGACCTACTCCGCGAAATTGTGGGTCAGTCCAACAACCGCCAATCCAGCAGGTTGCTTCAAAGTCGCCTTCAAGATTTTCGATGTACATCATCCCTGCATCAACGCCACTCACCGATGCAATAACAAAGGCTTGCTTAGCAAACTCTGCACGCCAACGTTGCTCGTCGAAAAGTTTTTCATCTTCATATTTGCCGCCAAATGCTTCTGGGCTATCAAGAAGTGCGGCTAAACGAATATCTCGAAGTCGAACCCAGTCATCGTTGCTGAGTTCAACACATGTAACTTCTTCGGGCATTGGGTAATTATGGAGCCTTTTAAGCCAGAATCACATCACTTCGTAATAGTTATAGCGAAGTGAACCGCTGGAAGTTGATACCCCAAAGCTAGAGCCGCAAAATCTCGGTCGGCAGTTAGCACTGGCAACATTCCATAAGGAGTTCCGGCAAAGGAAGGCTGATTGGTATACATCAATGGGTGTAAATCAATGATGTGAGTTCCAAGGGCGCCTGTCGCTTTTAAGTGAATGACCATATAGCCATTTGAATTAAATCCGCAGCCATAACCGATGAAACTATTGTCGTAGGTTACGGCCAGCGTGTTATCAAATTGAGTCCAACCAACACCTTTCATCGCAATAGTGAAATCTTCTCCCACCTTAAATTTATTGGTTGGAACACCTGAACCATCGCGAGATTCTGGAACCGGGGTTGGATCTGCTTTTGCAATTCCAGCACTGAGTACTTTGCCAGCCTTATCTACATAATTGAAAATGCTCTCCTGTACATAGAATGGAATCTGAGCTTCAACGACATCACCCTTTTTAACTTGGATAACATGCCAACCACCTAAATTATCTGGGATTTGAACTTCTTTTGAAAAGTTTGCAGATGTTATATCTACGTTCCCTAATGGGATTGCGTTATAGATCCAACATGTACTTGTTGGGCAGTTAACTCGACTTCCGACTACCGTTGAAAAAACCAGTGTATGCGCACCAGTTGTAACCATTCCTTTAACGCTAACTGTGGTTTTAGTTCCTACTGGACCTTCGGACTTTGTCAGCGTTGCTACCGCATTAGATGCTGGATCTAAACCGATAGTTGTAAGCGTGGTTCGAAGTGCAACTGATGGTGTGACTTTCTTTGGAAAAACAATGTAAGCCGCAGGTGCTCCGGCATCTTTAGTAATTCTAAAAGTTGCACTTCCACCATTTGCATAAGGAACTGGTGACTGAATGATGTTTAAGTATGTAATTCCAATTCCATCCTGTACTTGAAGCACATGGTTCCCCACTGCGCCAGAAGCACGAATGATTGTTGTGGCGCTTCCTCGAGTCCACAGCGCCTGCATTTCTCCAGCGAAATTGTTATCCCAAAGAACTGAGCCACCAGCGGTGTACAGACTCGCGCCCAAACCGGTGTAAGTAACCGTGATTGGCGTTCCAATAGGGCCGCTCGTTGGCGAAATGCTCACTTTACGGCTGATTTGATAACCACCATGTGCCACTGAAGCGCCATTAGTTACTGCATAAATATCATGCACTCCACCAAAATCTGAAGGCACCTTGGTCTTAAAAATAAAGTTTCCAGTTGCATCAGTTTTAACCGTTGCCATCACAATATTTACTTTGGTGAATTTCACTCCCATGTAGTTGACCGAGTTTGGAAGTACATCGGCTAACCATGTTGCAGTACTAGTTCCCCAAATAAGAGTTAAATCAGTATTAGCAGCAAGGGCTTTACCTTCAATTGAAAATGCATCTCCTATATATCCCTGCTGTGGAGTGATAACGAGATTTGCACTTGGTTCTGGCAAAGTAAATGGATCAGCCGTTGCACCGGTAAATGGCAACGCTGGCACTCCAGCAAGATCTGCTGGTGGCGCCAACGTGGTCAAAGTTGTTGTGGTGTCGGCAGCTTGCGCCGGTGACACTACGGCAAATGCCAGCAGCGCTGCCATTGCTATCTTTAAAGCTTGTGATCTAGTTTTCATTATCTCTCCCTAATAAAACTTTAAGTGTGAATTGATCTTTACGAGTTCTCTTTAAGCAGTTGGAAGTGCAAAGAGAGTAAGAAGTGATGCTGCGGTCCAGTTTGGAGTGAATGTGCCAGTTGCACCTTTAAGTGCTGGTGACACGCTTACGGTGCGGTAATAGCTAACGCGGTCGTAAACACTCTTGCCATCTGCTCCTATGACTCGCTTTCCATTAACAACTTGTGCCACAAGTTTGGTGGCAAGCACTTTCATTGTTGTTGAATCCTTTGCAACCATTGTTACTTTGTAGTTAATGACTCCAAGGGTGTTATACAAAGGTGCAGCACCAGTTTTTAAAATCGCAGTCCAAAAAGCAATTCCGGTGTGGTTTCCATACGTAAGTTGTAGTGGATCTTTAATACCTGCAATTTCGATATATGCCTTTGCAGTATTTTTTGAATCCATAACTGCGCCGCCTTGATCAGAGTTATTTGCATACACTCTAAAAACAATGCCTTGGCCAGTTATATATTCATTAGTAATTGCGCAACTGACACCAAAACGTGGTCCGAGTGCACCAGAAGTTCCGCTAGCAAGAACGGTGTCTACATATATATGTATAGGTGAAACAACGCCTTGTGTTGGCACGCCAACTTTTACATTCAGAACCGGTGAATCAATTGGGCTAAAACTAGCTGCATCACTTGGTGTGAATGCGCCTGAAAGTGTTGCAGCACCTGCAGCGGCAGGAACCCATGCGCACTTAGCAACGAAAGGTGAGACCGAGGTTGTTGCTACAGCATCACAACCAGTTATTACTTTGCCACCTAATTTGAAAGCAACTAGACCAGCGCTACTAGCAGTTGCATTGATAGTAATTGGATCCAGCTGAAAGACACCGCTGCCACCTGACAAAATCAACGTAGATGCCGTTGGTGCTGCAACTGCAACGCCTGATCCAACAACTCCGCCAACCAGTGCCATAGCTCCGATTGCAATACTTGCGATTAATTTTTTCATTATCTTCTCCTAGTTTTCGTGCGTTGGAAAAACTATTTAGTGATGATGTTTCCGGCTAAATCCATGCTGAAATTTGTAGTTTCGGTGGTGTTAGCCACACCTTTAGTGTTGATGTCGAAAGTTCCTTTAACGGTTAAAACTCCGGAAGCGCCAGCAAATTTGCCAGTTCCTCCAGTGATTTTTGCAGTGCCCTTAAAAGTTACGGTTGCTGGAGCAGAGTCTGAATCTGCGCACCCTTGTGATGTTGAATCAAAAACAAGTGTCAACGTATTTCCACCACCACTAATGACGCCTTTACCATCAAAACCATCACACTGACTTGCAGGTGAAGAAGAAGCAGTTCCAGTCATTGCACTTAATCCGCCAACGTTACCTGTCCCGGTTGCATCGACTTTTGTGACTTGAAGGAATGAATCTCCAAACAGAATTGAAATCTTGCCTTTGTAGGTGCCTTGCAGGGCAACTGATCCAGCTTTAGTTGCAGCAGGTGCGGTTACTTTTACAACCGGTTTAGTTGTTGAATATCCAGTTGGGCACTTAGGAGCTGCTGCGGTAACTTTCTTCACCGTAGTTCCCTTGTAGCAAGTAATTGTTTTTGAAGCTGCATTTGCAGAAGTTGTATGTGCCGCCACAAGTGTTAAAGCTGCGACAACGGCTAGAACTCGTACCATCGTGATTGAATATTTTTTCATTTTTCTCTCATCTCTCCCTGAATTTTTCTTTTTTGTATATGCAAATCTTCGCAGTGGGAGTTTTTTAAAAGGCTTTTTTCCTGAGGGTTACCTCTTGCCCTGATATCTAGTGAGTCACTTTCACGGCCCGATTTATTGCCCAAGTCACACGTAAAATGTGAGATAAATCGAGGAGTGCTAGCCCTAGAGTCCAATGTGACCTAAGGTTGCGGAATGAATAATTCATTAGATGCAGATTTTCTAGCCCTTCCATTAGCTGCCGTCAGTGATGCAGCTATTAGCACCGCTAAAAGTGCAGGCGCATCACATGTTGATGTGCGAATCGAACGAACTCGAAATGGTTTGTTGTCATTACGCGATGCACGGCCCGAAATGCAAAGTGATGAAACAAATGCCGGTCTCGGTGTTCGAGTAATTGTGAACGGTGCGTGGGGTTTTGCTTCATCACCAGAAATTTCCGTTGACGTTGCTAAGAAACTCGCAATGACTGCAGTTGCAATGGCCAAGACTTCAAAGCCTTTATCTACCGAATTAGTCTCACTTGTTACTGAACCTGTGTATGCCGAAAAAACCTGGGTATCTGATTATGAAATTGATCCATTCTCAGTTTCAGATGCCGAGAAAAAGGATCGCTTAGCTGATTTAAGTAATCGACTGCTGAAGAGTGATTCCGTTAACCACACCTCTGCGCACACAATGTATGTTAAAGAACAAAAGCATTATGCCGATTCTTATGGAACGAGTACCACGCAACAACGTGTTCGCATTCAGACGCAAATTGAAGCTATCTCTGTAGGTGCTGGTGGTTTTGAATCTATGCGCACACTTGCAGCCCCTGCCGGTTTTGGTTGGGAGTGGATGGGTAATTCGCATTGGAATTGGGATGCCGAGATTGCTGAACTTCCAACACTGTTAGCTGAAAAAGTGGCATCTCCTTCAGTTGAGCCAGGGCGCTATGACGTTCTCGTTCATCCCTCAAATCTTTGGTTGACGATTCATGAATCTATTGGCCATGCAACTGAACTTGATCGTGCAATTGGTTACGAAGCCAACTATGCAGGTACTTCATTTGCCACTCCAGACAAGTTAAATAATCTGCAGTATGGATCGAAGTTAATGAATGTAACTGGTGATCGCAATACTCCGCATGGTTTAAGCACTGTGGGCTTTGACGATGAGGGTGTAGCTGCCCAGCGTTGGGACATCATTAAAGATGGCGTATTAGTTGGCTATCAGCTCGATCGCCGCATCGCTGCCCGTGTTAATCGCGATCGCAGCAATGGTTGTGCCTTTGCCGATTCACCAGCCCACGTACCTATTCAGCGCATGCCTAACGTTTCACTTCAACCCAATCCAACCGGCCCTACTTATGATGAAATGGTTGCTTCTATGGAAGATGGAATCATTATCAAGGGCGATAAATCCTGGTCGATTGATATGCAACGTTATAACTTCCAATTTACTGGTCAACAGTTCCATCGCGTGAAGAATGGAAAAATCGTTGGTCAATTAAAGGATGTTGCTTATCAAGCAACAACTACTGACTTCTGGGGATCAATGAAAGTTGTGGGTGGACCTTCTACTTACGTATTAGGTGGTGCTTTTAACTGCGGTAAAGCTCAACCAGGGCAGATTGCAGCGGTAAGCCATGGTTGCCCAGCGGCAATCTTCGACAAAGTAAATATTCTTAACACTGTTGCGGAGGCTGGAAAATGATTTCTGCTCAAGACTTAATTGAAAAAATAACTTCGGCGGCAACGTGCGATGAGTGCATCGTTGTTGTGCGCGATAAGACCCAAGCAAACTTACGGTGGGCTGCAAGCACATTAACAACTAACGGAGTTATTCAAGAACGCAGCGTCACCGTTATTGCATTCGTTGCAACCGATGGCGCAATGGCTTCAGGTGGAGTTACCCGCACCGATGTTTCATTAGCTGATGTTCCACAAATTCTCGCTGAAGCTGTAGCTGCAGCAAAAGCTGCCGGAAAAGCCGATGATTTCGCGCCAATCGCAACAAATGTTTCTATTGGTGACTGGGCTGCAGAACATGTGCCAACTGGTCCAGAAGTATTTTCAACTTTTGCTCCAGCGTTGGGCGATATGTTTTCTCGCTCAGTTGCAGATTCAATCGAACTCTTTGGTTATTCCGAACACACCAATGAAACTACATGGGTAGGTTCAAAGGGAGGTTTGCGTTTGCGCAAAGACTCACCTGTTGGTCGAGTAGAAATGACTGGAAAGTCTCACGGTCGTTCACGTTCAACATGGGCTGGCGTTGAAACTCGTGATTTCAAAGATGTATCTGTTGCCAATATTGATGCTCAGATCCGTCAACGTTTAACCTGGCAAGCAAAAACTGTTGATTTGCCAGCCGGGCGATATGACACGATTTTGCCTTCAGGTTCAGTTTCGGATCTGTTTACTTACATGATGTGGGTTTCAAGTGCACGCGATGCGCATGAAGGTCAATCAGTATTTTCTAAAAAGGGTGGCGGAACTCGCATTGGTGAGAAGCTTTCAAATGTAAGCCTTCAATTCTTTAGTGATCCAGCGTTCAAACAACTTCCAGCATCGAACTTTGTTGCAACTGCAGTAAGTTCACCATTTTCATCAGTCTTTGATAATGGTCAACCTATTAAGCGCGTTGATTGGCTCAAAGATGGCGTTTTGCAATCACTGATTTCAACGCGAGCATCGGCAAAACTTACTAACTTAGATTTCACTCCTCTAGGAGAAAATTTAGTTATGAGTGTCGATGGTGCTACTGGAACTTTGGAAGATTTAGTGAAAAAAGTTGATAACGGTTTGCTGCTTACAACTTTCTGGTACATCCGTATGGTTGATCCAAACTCACTATTACTTACTGGTTTAACTCGTGACGGTGTTTATCACGTTAAGGGCGGCGAAGTTGTTGGCGCTACTAATAACTTCCGTTGGAATGATTCACCTGTGTCAGCCTTGGGCCGAATCGCTCATGCTGGTGCATCCGAGTGGACTCAACCACGTGAATGGGCAGGAGACATGTCAAACGTCTCGGTCCCACCATTAGTAATCAAGGACTTCAACATGTCGACAGTGAGCCCCGGAAGTTAATTAAGCCATACTTAAAGCATGAGCTTTGAACCTGGGCAATTTCCTCTTCCCCACTGGCGTAGGCAACATGATGGTGAACACCGTTTACCCGTAGCCCTGGTTGTATTTACTGTCATCTTTTTGCAATACATCTTGCCTAAAGAACTCTCACTCCCCTTTCAAAAACAAGTCTGCATTGTTGAAGGGCTTCTGCTTGTTTCAGTCATCGCACTTGGCTCTAAGCGAATTGCAACCCATCACCTTCCAAGTCGGGCAACGGGCATGGTGCTTACAACCATCATGACGCTTTCAAATACTGGATCTGCAATAAAGCTAGTTGATCAACTTATTCACGGTGCAATTACAAATGCTGGACACCTTTTGTGGACAGGTGGATCCATCTGGCTCACTAACATCGTTATTTTCTCTTTGTGGTACTGGGATTTAGATCGTGGTGGTCCTGGTGCACGTGCACAAGATTTGAAAGAAGTTCCAGATTTTCTTTTTCCACAAATGTCGGATGAAAAATATGCCGCCCCTGGCTGGCATCCAACTTTTTTTGATTATTTATATATCTCAGTTACCAATGCCAGTGCATTTAGCCCAACCGATGCCATGCCGCTAAGCCGCTGGGCTATATTGCTAATGATGGTGCAATCATTGACCTCTTTGCTCATGGTCGGTCTAGTTATTGCGCGTGCAGTAAATATTTTGCACTGATCAAATTTTCGGCTTGACCACATAGCTATGCGCAAGTTGCATGTTTTTTCTCACTGTATCTTTTGTGCGAGCTGCCAGGAAGTACTCCACTTTTGCTTGTGATGGCGAAACTGTTACTCGGACATGGCCCGAGTTTGGGGCTTTGGTGCCACTTAAATAAGCCTCGCTATTAAACATCGAAAACGTATCATCGGCTGGATTTGGCATTGATTGATACACCAATCCGTCGCGTTCTTGATGGCAAAAAATATGGTCGTGACCTTGAAAGAAAATACTTACTTTATTTTTCACAAGCAGATCATGGATTGGAAGTTCCCAATTAGGACGCTCCTTAGCAAAGGTTGAATTACCCTTTGGATCGTTTCCACCAAATTCATAATTAGTTGATACTTCTACCGCTCCGCGTCCAGTACCCATCACATGGTGAGTAAAAATAAAACGGTACTTAGCAGTACTTGTTTCGAGAGTTTTTTTGAGCCATGCGTATTGGTCATCCCCAATGCCTATGCTCCAAAGATTTGCAGTCTTCGAATTTCCGCCTACTACAGGTGTAGTCGCTGCAGATTTCTTAGGCTTGGGAGTCGCCACAGGCGTTGCCCCTGGTGATGCCACAGGTTGATCTTCTGGCACTACAGCTCCGGCAACATTATCTACTGGAGAAGTTGAGTGCCAATAAGGATCTAATGTAATAAAGAGTGCATCGCCCCACGTCCAAGAATAATAATCGCGAGGTAATCCCACACCAGGCACTTCGGTTTTATCCCCGGTATAAAAATTATTAGGTGCAGGGAGCGCAAAATATTTCAACCGAGCATTCCCTGCTAAAACTGCTGGATTGGTATTTGTTCCATCAAGTAAATATTCAGCGGCCTGCTCGTGATTACCATTCACTAGAAAAAGTGGAACCGAAGCCCCTGTCGCCGCTAACCAATTTCGATGCGTGCTATAAATTTTTTCGACACCGGCTTGATCTGCTTGGCCTTTACTTATTATTGGATCGATACTGAAATCATCACCAACCATTATGTGAAAATCCGGTTGTTGCGCAGCAATGTTCGCTAGTGTCACTGTATAGAGCTCAGCGTTAAACATTTTGCCTGCACGTTCTGGGTGAGTATCGCCGTGAAGTGAGAAGGTGAAAGTGGAGCCCGCTTTTCTAGCCGTTGTAAATGAATACTGCTTTCCAGCGACAAAACTAGAAGCGCCTTTGGCTTTGTAACTCACTCGATAATAAATCTTGGTGCCGGCTTTTAAGCCCGAAAGTTCAAATACAACCGGAACCCCATTATCAATTGATAACTCTTTACTCTTTACGCTGTATTTTGTTTTTGTGTATCCATATTCAACAATGGCGGTAACTGGATCAGAGGAAAGCACATTCAAAGCGATAGTTGTATCTGTTGGCCGACCTAGAACTTGAGTAATGACGGGTGCAGTAACCCCCAAAGCTCGGCCAATTGATGTTGAAGCAAAAGTAGTCAGAGCTGCGATACCAAATAATGAACGACGGGAAATTGGGTTTTTTATCCAGCTCTTCAATAAATCCTTAGTGCCCTGACTCATGGATTAATAACGCCTGCTGCCAAAAGTATAAGAACAGTCGTTCCCAGAACTAGTCGATAAATAATAAAAGGCCTGAAACTCTTTGTGGTCACAAATTTTAGTAACCAAGCTATTACAACGTATCCGATCACGAAGGCGATACCTGTTGCTACTAGCGTCTGTGAAAGCGTGAAAACATTTGTGGTACCTGACTTGAGTGCATCTTTGAGTTCATACAATCCACTGCCAAATACTGCTGGGAGCGCCAAAAGGAATGAGTAGCGAAGCGCGGCTTCACGTGTGTAACCAAGGTATCTACCCATAGCAATCGTTGCGCCTGAACGAGATACGCCTGGAATCAAAGCAAGTGATTGTGCGATTCCATACAGTAGACCGTGGGTGGCATTGAGGTCATCAAGGCCACGAATCTTCTTGCCATAGTTATCGGCCCAACCCAAAATGAGACCGAAAATAATCATCACTGATGCAATTAACCACAGTGATCTGAAGTTATTTGTAATGATGTCTTTTCCAACATACCCCAAAATTGCAACTGGAAGGCTGCCGATAATTATGAGCCAACCCATACGGGCTAATGACTTTTGATCTGAAGACAAATTTTTACGCATAAGTGTTTGCGTAAACCAAGCCACAATAATTTTCTTGATGTCATTACGGAAGAAAATGAGAACGGCTAACTCGGTTCCAATCTGTGTAATTGCAGTAAATCGGGCGCCAGGGTCTTGGGCTTTACTGAAGAAAGCGCCGGCAATGCGCAAATGTGCACTAGATGAAATTGGTAAAAATTCGGTGAGGCCTTGAAGTATTCCTAAGAAAATCGATTCAAACAATTGACTCACCTTTGCATCTAGTTAATAGTGCTTAATGGTAATGCGTTGCCTAACTTTTTTGCGTTAAATGCCTATCTTTTCCGGTTTTCCTGCAAAGTAGCCGACTAAGCCTAAAATTATGCCGAGCACAACCGGCACTATTAATGCGATGTTCCAACTTGAAGTTGAATCGAAAATTGCTCCGACGATGCCAGGGGCAAAAGCTGCCATCAAATAGCCGATTGATTGCGCCATGATGGATAGTGATCTGGTTTCAGCCGGTTCTGCGCTACGGGTAACCGTAAGCAGCAAGGAGAGCGGGAAAGTAATTGATAAGCCAATATTGGAAATAAGCAGCCAGATGACTAAACGGCCACCATGATCGAAAATTACCGCCGCGAAACTAGCTGAAATCATTAAACCTAATAGAAAAAGTAACACACGGATATTTTTTAGTTTAGAAGAATAATGCGGGGCAACGATTCCAATTAATGAGCCAGCTAGTCCAGTAAGGGAAACAACCAGGCCGGCATGGCTCAATGTGTAACCCTTTGAAACCAAGATGGTTGGCAACCACGTAGCTGTGCCGTAGAAAAGCATGGACTGTAAACCAAAGAAAATAGCGATGCTCCAAGCACCAGATTTTTTGAGTAAAATCGAATGAAACTTAGAACTAATCTGCATATGAGTAGTTTCTGGAGTTCGAGAAATACGGATCAGCCACCACGTTGATGAGATAACACCAATCACTAACCATGGCACCATTGAAAAACGCCAACCCCAGGAGGTTGCATGTGCAAGTGGCACAGCTACGGCAGTTGATAGCGCGGCAAATGAGCCCATGATGGTGATGTAAATACCGGTCAATAAACCTGAATGCTCGGGTGCATTTTCTTTGACCCACACTGGCAATGAGAAATTCAACACCGCAATTGCAACTCCCACAGTGATAGAGGAGAAGAAAAGGATTGGGAGATTACCGACGGCACGTAAGAAAATTGCGGCACTTAATACCGTCAAAGTGAATGCGATTACCTTATTGGTGCCACCAATTTTTCCTACCAGCGGCATTAAAAAGGCGCTTGCGGCGAAACAGAGCACTGACAGTGAGGTTAGGAATGAAAGCTGAAATGAAGAGAGGTGGTACTGCTCTTTAAGAATCGGATACAGCGGACTCATAATTGTTAAACCGGCACGCATATTTATTGCCGTAATAAATATAGGTAAGCCTTTGCGAATAGCTTCGCGATTGGTCAACTCTTGTGAGGGCACTTTTACTCTTCAATCGTTGCAATGGGTTAGAGATAAGAGTGAAAGTATGTCAGAGAAAAACTAGTTCATTGGGCTGTTTTATAAGACCGACATATACTGAACCCATGAGTAAATTATTTGAGCCCTTAACCCTTCGCTCAGTTACCTTTGAAAATCGTGCCTGGGTATCACCCATGTGCCAATACTCAGCAGTTAACGGCTTTGTTGGCGATTGGCACCGGGTGCATTTAGGCGCTTTTGCTACAGGTGGAACCGGCTTAATTATGGTTGAAGCTACAGGTGTTGTTCCTGAAGGCCGTATTTCAATTGCTTGCCCATCCATAGAAGATGATGCACATGCCCAAGCTTTCAAACCAATGATTGAGTTTGCACACCTACACAATGTAAAAATCGGAATTCAATTAGCGCACGCGGGTCGTAAAGCTTATACAACTGGTTTGGGATCAGATCATCCAAT
>CAIXDY010000018.1 GCA_903918325.1 uncultured Actinomycetes bacterium | reverse complement strand
TGTTGTTTCAATCAATTACAAACGCGAAGGCGAGATTGCATAAATGGCACGTCGTGGAGGTCTGGGCACAAATCTTGATGCACTTATCCCAACATCTTTAACCGTTGGTGGAGAAGAAGTCGCAACACAAAATGAAGTTGACATTAATTCAATTTCACCAAATCCACGTCAACCACGAAAATATTTTGATCCTGAAGCACTCAATGAATTAACCGCATCAATTAAAGAAATAGGAATTTTACAACCCCCAGTTGTTCGTCAAAGAGCTAACGGTACTTATGAATTAATTATGGGTGAGCGGCGTTATCGCGCAGCTAAAGCTGCTGGTTTAAAAACTATTCCAGTAATTATCCGCCAAACTGCCGATGATGAACTTTTACGCGAAGCGCTGATTGAAAACATTCATCGCAGCCAATTAAATGCGCTAGAAGAGGCTGCGGCATATTCACAGTTACTCACTGATTTTAATTGCACACACGATGAGCTGGCGGCAAAACTTGGACGTTCACGCCCATTAATTTCTAACACGATTCGTTTAATGAATTTGCCAACTAACGTGCAACAGAAATTAATCTCTGGCGCACTGAGCGCTGGCCATGCACGCGCACTCCTGGGTTTGAGCGATGCAACTGAAATTGAAAAATTAGCTGCGCGAATTGTCGCCGAAGGTTTAAGTGTTCGATCAACTGAAGAAATTATCTCTAGCGGGGCACCAAAACGAAAAGCGGCTAAAAAGTTAAAAACCACAAAATCAGCGACTCCAGAACTTCAAGAGATTGCCGACACAATTGGAGATGCACTAGATACTCGAGTAACAATTGTGGGTAACATTAAAAAGGGCACAATCGTGATTGAGTTTGCTGGCGCTGAAGATTTGAAGCGAATTACAAAAGCAATCGACAATTAATTAAGTTGGTTTCCGCTTCGGCGTGACATCTCGGTTTTAACAACCCCACCTAAAGCTTTAACGCCTTCGCGGATGCGCTCTGGTGTTGGGTAGCAATATGACAAACGCATCGACCATGAGCCAAAACCATCGGCATAAAAAGCAGTACCTGGCACGTATGCCACTTTGGCAACAATCGCTTTGGGCATCATCGCTTTAGTATCGATTTCAGGGGGCAAAGTGACCCACACATAAAATCCGCCGCCAGGCTTAGTCCATTTAGCGCTTGCTGGAAAATATTCATCTAAAGATTCCAACATTGCATCGCGACGGACTTTGTAGAGTTCACAAAAAGAAGCGATTTGATCGCGCCATGGCTGATCAGCTAAATAACTAGAGATGGTTAACTGCGAGAAATTTGATGGACAAAGTATGGACGATTCACTAGCAATAATTAATTTTTCTTTCAGTGATGGTGGCACTAGCGCCCAACCCACACGCATTCCCGGGGCAATTGTCTTTGAGAAAGAACCCAAATAAATAACATTCTCTGAATCTTCAGCACGCATCGCATTAGGTGAGGGCTTATCAAAACCGAGTAGACCGTAAGGATTATCTTCAACTACGAAAATGCCTTCCGTACGGCAGATAGTCAGAATCTCAGTACGGCGATCGGCTGGAAGTAAGACACCAGATGGGTTTTGGTAGTTAGGAATCGTGTACAAAAATTTAATTTTGCGCCCAGCTGCGCGCACGCTTTTAATTGCCGCACGCAACCCATCAGGAACTAGACCTAATTCATCAGTCTCAACGTGAACAACTTTGGCTTCATATTGATGGAAAGTTCCAAGGGCGCCAACATAGGAAGGCGCTTCAGCTAAAACAACATCGCCGGGATCAATAAAAATTCGTGAAATTAAATCCAGCGCCTGCTGTGAACCTGTTGTTACTAAAACATCGTCAGGATTAGCTCGAATTCCTTCTAGCGCCATAACTTCACAGATTTGCTCGCGAAGTTTTGGATGTCCTTGACCGCTGCCGTACTGCAAAGCTTCGGCGCCGTTGGTGAGAATAAGTTTTTGAACTACATCGGCCATCATTCCCATTGGCAATGCAGAAAGATTTGGCATTCCACCAGCCAGAGAAACAATTTCAGGGCGAGAAGCAACGGCAAAAAGTGAACGAATCTCACTTGGTTGCATGTGCGCAGCACGTCCAGCAAAGCGCTCCTCAAGATTTTGAGGCGCCCCAGTTGTAAAACGCGGCGTTACATCGGACATGGCTTAAGTCTCCCATATGTCGGCACGTGGCCGAACACTAATTAGCGGCGGATACCGGCTTTACGCAGATCAGAAATGCGCAAAGTTCCAGTTTTTGCATCATCTTCTGCCGCTAAATACAGCCGTTGAATTGCAATAACAAGGGCTTCGGCAATTACATCGCGAAAATCAGGACGCGATAAACGTCCAATATCCCCCGGATTAGTTTTGTAACCTAAATCAATTCTTACAGCTGGAGCTTTCGTTAATCGCAAAAGATCCCACGTTTTGGCATGTGTGCGGCAGTTGGCAAAATCAGTGCGCGCACAAATTTCACGTTGCACCAATGAAGCAAATCTTTCACCAACAATTGAATGAACTCCATGTGCATCGCTGCCGTAGTAATACGTTGACGCACCATGCGCTTTATCGTTCTGATAACTATCTTCGCAAAATGAAATCATCAAATCAGCATTGCTGCTATTGGCAAAAGCAATGCGTTCACTTTCGGTTGGATTATTGTTAGCACCACGCGTTAAGAAAACCGATGCACCTAAAGCAAGTAAGCGACCTTCAGTGCGAACTGCAACATCGTAAACAAGCGCATCATCGCTATCAGGATTTAAAACAATTGTTTTATTAGCTAAAACTGGCCCACTATTTTTCTGCGTTGCACTTTCCCGCAAAACCGATGGCGCTCCCCCAGAAACAATTTTAGTTAAACGAATGAGCGCAATAATTGTGGCTGGCCCACATTTTCCATCAACAGTAATTCCTACAGATTTTTGAAAATCTTTTACGGCTAACTCAGTTTTATTTCCGTAAATTCCATCGACACGTCCGCAATCAAAACCCATTTCAGTTAAACGTGATTGCAACGCTGCTACATCATCACCACGCATAAGCGGTGGCTCTTGAACATTAAGGGAGCGATCACCCAGTTTCCATCGCGCTTCTTCCAAAGCACGTGCAGTGATTTCATCAACTAGCCCCGTGACGGTTAAGCCACGGGCCTGTTGAAAAGAACGAATCTCCGCTTCGGAAAGGTGTGACATGAGAACTTTAAGAAATAAAGCTTTCGAGTTCCTTCAACATCGCTGGCTTTGGCTTAGCGCCAACAATTGTTTTTACAACTTCGCCATTAACGTACACATTCATTGTTGGGATTGAAGTAATGCCATATTTGATGGCAATCGCTGACTCTTCATCGGTATTGAGTTTTACAATCTTTAGCTTTGCACCGTATTCATCCGAGATTTCCTCAAGGATTGGTCCAACTGCGCGGCAAGGACCACACCACTCAGCCCAAAAATCAACTAGTACGGGGGTGCTGCTCTTTAAAACCTCAGCATCAAAAGTTGCTGTAGTTACTTTGCTCGTTGCCATTATTACTCCTTGATATATGTGTTGAGGTTGAGAACTTTAGTGGCCTGAAAGGAATTTCTCTGCGTCAAGGGCCGCGGCGCAACCAGACCCTGCCGCGGTAATCGCTTGGCGATATGTATGGTCCACAAGATCACCGCAAGCAAAAACGCCTTTGACGTTGGTGCGTGTTGATCGACCTTCTACGCGAACATAACCTTCACCATCTAAATCAATTTGGCCAACCAGAAGTTCACTGCGCGGAATATGTCCGATAGCAACAAAGAGTCCAGTGAAATCGCGCGTTGATTCAGAACCATCAACAGTGTTGCGAAGTTTTAAACCAGAAACTTTAGCTTCACCCAGCACATCAATAACTTCGGTATTCCATAAAAATTCAATTTTCGGATTATTAGCTGCGCGCTCTGCCATAATCTTTGAAGCGCGCAATGAATCACGGCGGTGAATCAAAACTACTTTCTCGGCAAAGCGAGTTAAGAACGTTGCTTCTTCAACCGCTGAATCTCCTCCGCCTACAACCGCAATTGTTTGTCCACGGAAAAAGAAACCGTCGCATGTGGCACACCATGAAACTCCATGGCCTGATAAACGTTTTTCATTTTCTAAACCGATTTCACGGTAGGCACTACCTGTAGCCAAAATTACTGATTTAGCTTTAACGGTATTTCCGGAACCATCTTTTAAGATCTTAATATCACCCGATAAATCCATTTCAACAATGTCATCAGTGATCAATTCAGTACCAAAACGTTTAGCTTGTTTGCGCATATTGTCCATTAAATCTGGACCCATCACACCATCAATGAATCCAGGAAAATTTTCTACTTCAGTTGTATTCATCAGTGCGCCGCCGGCAGTCACTGACCCTTCATAAATAATGGGATCAAGTTGGGCACGTGATGCATAAATCGCAGCGGTATAACCGGCAGGTCCTGAACCCACGATTACAACATTTCTTACATCACTCATTCTGCCTCCTAGAACCTCTAACCTACCGCTTTTATTCCTGCACTTCAGGACGACGTAAAACCGAGTCTTTTAAGTGTCGAATCATTGTGATCTCTTCAACACCTGCAGTTTTTGCCGCTAATAAGTAACCCAAGAAAGCGATAACCATAATTACCGCGAGTTCACCTAAACGCGTGATTTTTGTGAGTTTTACGCCGGCCCAATCCAGATATCGAACTAAGACAAATAACGGCGTCATTACTGCAAAAGCTGCACCAATTAATCGCAGATGTTGGCCAGCAAAATCACGAATTCTAATTGCCCCAGTATGTTTTTTAAGTAACCATAATGTGTAAGGCAGACCAATCAAATAACTTACTGAAAATGCGATCCCTAAACCAATGGTTATCCACTCATTTTTAACTAAGAACAATGCGGCATATGAAATTGCAACTGCAACGATATTAATGAGCAAAACGGAAACAACCGGGGTACGAGTATCTTCAAATGCATTAAAACCACGCAATAAAATTAAGTTAATAGATAGTGCAACTAAACCAAAACTTAATGCAGCCAGAACATAACCAATGTACTGTGAATCGGCTGCAGGAATTCCAACAAAGATACTTTGAGTAATGAGCGGACCAAACAATAGAAATGCAACTGATGCCGGAATTGTAATGACGCCAACTAATTTAATTGATCGAATTAATTCAAAACGCACATCATCGATTTTTTTATCCAGTGCTAACTTTGAGATATGCGGCATGATCGCCGTGATGATAGAAATTGTCACAATTGAATAAGGCAAGAGCATTACAAAATACGCATATGTATATGGGGTATAACCAACACCTTTAGTTATTCCAGCTTGTGCACTTCTAACTGCCGCGCTAGTTGCCACATTCACGGTAACTAAATAACCCAGTTGTGAAATCAATACATACACCAAAGTCCAACCGGCTAAACCAAAAGATTTTCCTAAACCTTTTACACCCAAACGTGGGCGTAATTTAACGCCAAGTTTTTTAATAACTGGCAATAAAACCAATGCTTGGATCACCACACTTAATGTTGTTCCCCAACCCAGCAGCGCAACTTGGAAAGAAGTAATGCTGGAAATTGTCACACCTTGTGAAAACACAAGAAAACCGCCGAATAATAAGATTCCAACAATGTTGTTAGCGATTGGAGCCCACATAAGTGGGGCAAAAGAGCCGCGGGCATTTGCTACTTGGCCCAGCATTGTGAAAAGGCCCAGAAAGAAAATCTGTGGCAAGCAATAGCGCGTAAAGGCGATAGCTATCTCTTTTTCCGATTCAAAGCCCGGGGAAAAGAATTCAGGTGCATATAAACGAACGAGGGCGGGTGCAAAGACTACGCCAAGGGCAACTAAAGCAAATAAAACAATTGAAACCGTGGTGATCAAGCGAGAAGCAAAACCATCGCCGCCATCTTCATCAGTAAATGATTTAACTAACTGCGGAATGAATATTGCAGTGAGCGCTCCACCAACAAGTAAGTTATATAAAATATTTGGCATTGTGTTAGCAACGTTGTACGTATCAGCAAGTAGAACGGTTCCAAGTACAGCAACAATTAAAATTCCACGAATAAAACCGGTGATGCGTGAAATGATTGTGCCCAGCGCCATAATTCCAGAGGCGCGGAATAGTTCATTAGATTTCATTATTTCGCCCCCTCCGTACTCGACGCACACTTTGAGTCACTGCGGCCAATAAGAGAAGTATTGCTGCTCCAGTTGTAAACCAGGTGACGCGCTTATCAATTACGGTTGAATTAATTTGAAGCAGGCTGGGTTCAACTAAAGGTACGCCATCGGTACTTTCAATTTGCGCCACAATCGTTGTTTGCCCAGGCGCCACAACCGTGAGCTGGACGCCAAGTTGGGCTTTAGATTGAGCAGGGACATCAATCTCACTTACATTGTCAACAATAACTCTGGAGTTCATTGGCAACATTGAAACTTTCACATGCACAGCAACTGGAAAATCATTAATAAGAGTTACTGGCAATTTAGCCGACTCGGTTGTTATTTGATATTTACCTGAAGTAATTCTCAAGCGATGTAACTGGTTAGCAACTGAAATCGCGGCGCTATTTGCAAAATGCTTGGCGCTAGTTTTATCCAAAGTTGGAGAAAGAAGTTGAGCTAATTTGGCGCGCATTGCGACCAAAGTTGGATCACTTACTTCTTTCATTAAATTAGTGAGAGCTTTTCGGTTGGCAGAGTAGTTATTAATTTGAGCGTTATTTAAACTCACTTTGCCGGTACTCCAACCCCCGTTGGGCTCACTACGTACCGTGCGATTAAGAGCAACTTCTAATTGAGTTTTACCATAATCGTAATAGGCGCGAAGTTCGGTGGGCGCAAGAGATTTAGCTAAACCCACATCGGGATTTCCATAAGCAAGTGCAACAACATCATTGCGTGCAGTGACTCTTCGTAATTGTCGCAACCACTGGGTAGCAATAATTGAACCAGCCGGTTCAACTGCATCTACAAGGGTGTAACTCGTTGACATTGTTACAACTTCATCGACTAACGCCGGATCAATTATCCAGATTTTTTGCGAAGCGAGCGGAACAAAAACTAACTGACCTAAAACACCTGATGGGGTTAAGGCTTGAGCTAATTCATCATTTCGAAACAGGCCCGAGAATTCTTGGTGTGGAACACTAACTAAGCGAACCGTTTGTGATTCGGCGTGTGCAACCGGACTCGGGGCAGCAATAAAAAAAGCCACAAGTACAAGTGAGAAAAACTTTCTCATACTTTCAACTCACCACTGCGCGCAATTAATTTCTTTTCATCGGGATAAGCCAAGCGATCCACAATTTCGGTAAGTGGGAACCATGAGACTTCATCCACTTCGCTAACTTGAGGAGTTAGTACGCCGCTGACTTCAGAAAATAGAAAATGGTGCACGGTTTTGTGAATGCGTTTTCCACCAGCCATAAACCAAAAATCAATGACACCCAAAGGTTTGGAAATTGCAGAAGTGATTCCAGTTTCCTCGGCAACTTCGCGAATGGCAGCTTGTTCTGGCGTTTCACCCTCTTCGATATGACCTTTAGGTAGTGACCACAACAATCGCGTGCCCGATGCATCTTTATGATCAATACGACCAATGAGTAAGCCTTGGGTTCCAGTGGAATCAATAACTAAACCGCCCGCACTGACTTCGTCGACGCGTTTGGCATAAGGACGCTTATTTTTTGGGTGAGCTGTTTTTTGAGGCGTGGACGTGTTATTTGTTTGGGGGCCGCGGTTGGCGGGGCGCTTACGCTTCCGCTTTTTCTTCGTACCTTCGCTGCCCGCACCAGGTGCCGGGATCATGGAGCAAGGGTACTGCTCTAACCTTACTTATTGTGAGTAACGCATTGGGAGCCGCAGGCGAGATAGCTATCGCCTCACTCATTAAACGCGCCCCGATGGCCAGCTCTTTAGCGCAAGCCTTCAAAGCTAAAGGTTTCACTTTGGCACTAGTTGGTGGTCCAGTGCGTGATGCAATTTTAGGTCGACTCGGTAATGATTTAGATTTCACAACAAATGCATTGCCACAAGAGAGTAAAAAAATATTAAACGAGTGGGCCGACAATGTTTGGGATACCGGAATTGCTTTTGGAACCGTTGCAGGAAAACGTGGCGATACAACCGTTGAAGTAACTACTTATCGCACTGAACATTATGATGCCGATTCACGAAAGCCCGTAGTTGAATATGGAAAAGATATCAATGGCGATTTATCGCGTCGTGATTTCACGGTTAACTCCATGGCGTTGGAATTAACAACGGACACACCAACTTTTATTGATCCATTCAATGGCTTAAAAGATTTGTCGCAAAAAACTTTGCGTACACCTGGACGACCACAGGATTCATTTAATGATGATCCATTGCGAATGATGCGCGCTGCACGTTTTGCGAGTCAATTAGAGTTTGAAATTGATTTAGAAGTTGTTGAAGCGATGAAAGAGTTAGCGCCACGTATCTCAATAATTTCTGCAGAACGCGTTCGCGATGAATTCACAAAGATTTTAATGTCGGATAATCCCCGTAAAGGATTAACAATTTTAGTTGACACCGGACTTGCCGATTTAACTTTGCCTGAAATTCCTAAATTACGTCTTGAAGTTGATGAACACCACCACCATAAAGATGTGTATGAACACTCAATCACCGTGTTGGAACAAGCCATTGAACATGAAGATCGATTAGGTGGACCCAACCTTGTTATTCGCCTGGCTGCACTTTTGCACGATATTGGGAAACCTAAAACCCGTGCATTTATAGATGGCGGCGGAGTTTCATTTCATCATCATGAAGTTGTTGGCGCACGTCTGGTCAAAAAACGCTTACAGGAACTGCGTTTTGATGGTGACACCGTAGAAGCTGTCGAAACATTAACCACACTGCATCTGCGCTTTCACGGTTATGGCGATGGGGAATGGACTGATTCTGCCGTGCGTCGATATGTGCGTGATGCTGGAGATTTATTAGTGCATTTACATGTTTTAACGCGTGCCGATTGCACGACGAGAAACAAAGCTAAGGCTGCTCGCCTTGCAAGTATTTATGATTCGTTAGAAGCTCGTATCGCGGTATTAATGGAACAAGAAGAACTATCTAAGATCCGCCCAGATTTAGATGGCCAACAAGTCATGGACTTACTTGGTTTAAAACCATCCCGTGATGTTGGTGCCGCCATGGATTTCTTAATGGAACTTCGTTTAGAGCGCGGACAAATCGGTGAAGCGGCTGCGACCGAAGAATTATTGAACTGGTGGAAAAACCGAAGTACGAAGTAAGCGCAAGCCAACTAGAGCGTAAGCAGCGCACACGCATAGCGGCACCGCAGTTGATAAACCCGATGTAGGAAGTAACAACGCAGCTAACAAACCACCAGAAACAATTGCACCATTTACTAATACGTCATAGACGGCAAAAACGCGGCCTCGGTAGTAATCATCAATGCGCGATTGCGCTAGCGCATCACTTGTCACTTTTACATTTTGCCCAAAGAAAGAAACTAAGAATGCAGTGATAATTAACGTCACTTGAGTATGCGCAGCAGCAAGCACTAATGGCGATAGTGCACTTGCAAAAATTCCATAACGAATCCAACGGTGGCGACCAACTTTAGAAACTCCATAAGGAGCTAAGAAAGCGCCAAGAAATACACCAACCCCAGCAAATGAAATTGCGAAACCAAAACTCTTCAAACCATTTTCAGGAAGATTAGGGTCATTAAAAGTATTACGTTCTAGCAACAAGCCAGTCAAAGTTAATGCAGTTAATCCCCCACGATGAACTGCAGTAGCAATAATTCCACGCGCCACGTCGGAGTGAATTTTTAAAAAACGCAGACCCTCTTGCATCTCGATAAAACCTTGGGAAAAGCTTGCTTGCTTCATTTCATGTTTTTGCGGACCGATTTCAAATCGCGATAATCGACTAGTTAGTAGCGCCGCAACAAAATAACCGATAGCCGCGATCAGAATAAGTAGTGCATCGGCATGATTGGCAAGAGCTAAAGAATTAACTAGCGCGCGAACTCCAACACCAATCCCGCCACCGACAACCACCAATACCGATCCGCCAGTCACGGCCATGGCATTAGCGGTAACTAACGATTGTGAATCAACAAGCAGCGGTAGACCTGCCGACAATGCCGCCAAAATTAAACGGTTGATTCCAAAAGCCACCAGAACCACAACCGTTAACTCCACGCCGGTGGAACCACTAAATATAAAGAGAGCGACTAATAATAAATTGGCACTTCGTACTAAATTTGAAATGAATAGCAATCGTTGGCGCGAAATTCGATCCAGCACCGTTCCAACAAACGGCCCCACAATTGAATACGGCAAAAGCACAACGGCAAATGCCACCGCTGCGCTTAACGCATTGGCTTGTCGTTCAGGAGAAAATAGAACAAAAGAGGCCAACGCACTCTGGAAAATTCCATCTACGGCCTGCCCAGTCCAGCGGATAGCAAGAAGGCGTGAAAATCTTGGATGTCTGAGTAATCCAAAAAAATTCATAACCGTGAGCGTACTGGCACCAGAAGGATTATTCTTGGCTCTAATGAAATCGCAACGTGCCTACATCGATTACTCCTTGGATAAGCGCGCCACTTTAATGGCGCTCTTCCGCGGTGTGGTTGATGCCTGCGATGCCGATCCTTATTTACTACGGGCAGCAAAATGGCATGGTGAAAAAACAACACGGAACTGCCCAGTATGTAAAAAAAGCGCATTAGTTGAACTTCGCTACGCCTTTGGTGAGCAGCTAGGTCAGTACTCAGGTCGCATTAAGAATGTAAAAGAATTAACCGAGATGGAAAGTGAGTTCGGTGAATTTCGCGTGTACATCGTCGAGGTTTGTCGTGAATGCTCATGGAATCACCTGTGCGCTTCCTTCATTTTGGGTGATGGCCGCGAACGTAAGGCGCCTCGCAAGGTACGCACCTTGGAGGACGAGGATTACGCCGCACGGTAGCCTTATCAAATGCTCCGTAAAGTATTAATCAGAGGTGGCATCTTCCTTGCTGGCTTTGGTTTTATCGCAGGCGCCGTTCTTTTTGCGCTGGCTTACTTCACGGTAAAGATCCCCGATGTAAACGCTTTTGTTAATAGCCAATCCACAATTATTCAATACTCAAACGGTGAAGAGATTGGCCGTATCGGAAGTGAAAACCGTCAGATCGTTCCTTTAGTAAAAATTCCTTTGAAAGTACGTCACGCCGTTCTAGCGGCTGAAGATCGCGGTTTCTATTCCAACCGAGCATTTAGTGTTACTGGAATCTTGCGCGCTTTACTCAATAATTTAAAGGGTGGATCACTTCAAGGTGGTTCAACAATTACTCAGCAATATGCCAAGACCGCGTTCTTAACTCCCAGCCGAACCATTCAACGTAAAATTAAAGAACTTGTAATTTCAATCAAACTCGAAAATCAAATGTCGAAAGATCAAATCTTTGAAAACTATTTAAATAGTATTTATTTTGGTCGCGGTTCTTATGGAGTAATGACGGCTTCACAGCAGTATTTCAATCGCAATGTTGATCAACTTACAACTGCGCAAGCTGCCGTGATTGCATCTATTTTGCGCTCTCCAGGTTTATACGATCCTTCTTATAGCGCAGCAAATCTCGCACGGCTAAAGGGTCGATTCCAATATGTCATTAATGGAATGGTCAGCGCCGGTTGGTTGAGTAAAGCTGATGCCGCAAAAACAAAGTTCCCAACTATCTCCCCCCGCGCAACTTCCGGGCAGTTCAGTGGTCCGCGCGGTCACGTGTTGGAAGCGGTGCAAAAAGAGTTAGCTAAATTAGGTTTTACACAAGAGCAATTACTTGTCGGTGGTTACATCATTAAAACCACTCTAGATCAACAAGCGCAACAAGCTGCAGTCGATGCCGTAAATAAGTTTTATCCAAAGAAAGCTCCAGATAATTTACATATTGGTTTAGTTGCAATTCGCCCCGGAACTGGCGAGATTGTGGCTTTATATGGTGGCCGTGATTATTTAGTTCGCCAACTCAGTGATGCAACGCAATCCATCGCACTAGGCGGTTCAACTTTTAAACCTTTCGCGCTAGTTGCCGCCCTTGAACAAGGAATTCCACTTACTTCCATGTGGAATGGCGATACACCACAAGTATTTGATGATGCAGGTAAGCCGTATCCAGTTTCAAATTATGGTGATGAAGGTTGGGGCCAAATCGATTTAGCTTTTGCTACAAAGCATTCGGTTAACACGGTCTACGTTCCTCTCGGAATTAAAGTTGGTCCAGCTGCAGTGGTAGATGTTGCCCGACGCGCAGGAATTCCTGATTCAGTTGCGATGATGCCAACACCTTCAGTTGTACTTGGTGCCGCCAGTCCGCACGTGATTGATGTAGCAAATGCCTATGCAACTTTTGCTGCGCAAGGAATTAAAGCCAAGCCATATTTAATTGATTCGGTCACTGGCCCCAATAAAGGTTTGTTGTTCCAAGCTAAACCTGAAACCCAAGAAGTTTTCGCTAAAGATGTAATGGCCGATTTAACATATGCGTTAAAAGGTGTAGTAAATGGTGGAACTGGATCGGCGGCCTTAGCGTTAGGTCGACCTGCTGCAGGTAAGACTGGAACATCTGAATCAAATGCATCGGCCTGGTTTAGTGGCTACACACCACAATTAGCTGCATCAGTTGCTTTATTTAGAGATGATGCAACTCAAACACTCAATGGAATTGGTGGCTTAACCTCAGTTACTGGTGGAACTTTCCCGGCAACGATTTGGACTGGATTTATGAAGGGCGCACTCAAAGGCCAACCAATTATGGATTTTCCTGCACCAGCAAATATCGGCGGACTTGATCCAGTTGTCATGACTTCTGGCGGAGTCCAACACCACAAGCCATAATGCCGATGCGCTTTAAAGCTTTACTTGCGCTAGCAATTTTGGCTTCATTACTTTCTTTTGCCAAGTTTTCACATTGCGAAAGCACCACATGGGCTACGCCCGATCAATATATTCACGCCTGTTATAGCGATTTACCCTCACTATTTGGCGAACGCGGTATGGCTAACAACGCTTGGCCTTATAGCAGTGCAACTAACTCGGTTGAATATCCAGTTCTGACTGGAATAGTTATGTATGCAACTTCTTTTATCGCGCACTCACCTATTTCTTATTTTAATCTCAACGCCTTATTGCTGGCGCTGCTCTTCATTGCAGTTGTGCTGGTAGTTCG
>CAIXDY010000017.1 GCA_903918325.1 uncultured Actinomycetes bacterium | reverse complement strand
CGCAAGAATTAAATAAACAATTGCACTAACTGGAAGTCCCACAAATAGAGAGTAATCGACGTTTGAAAGAGATTTTGCAATCGGTCCAACATAAGGTGTAGTAACAAAGAATGGAATCATTGCTACGAAACCTACGATGTAAGCAGTATTTCCGCGCCATCCCCATCGACCATAGATTCCATCTTTCTTAAAGATTTCACCAATGACGTATACGCCCTTACGGACTAGGAAATAGTCAACTAAGTTGACCGCAGTCCATGGAGTGAACAGATATGCCAAGAACACGAGAGCGTTACCGTAGAAAGTGTTGAAGCGAGCTTCACCAACGAATTGTGCAATTCCCCACACTGAAACTCCCATTACAAGCAGGGCAATCAGACGTAGTTTCTTAGTTGGGTTAACTTTCTTAAATGAATCCATCATAGAAATCAGAGTAAGAGAGCCACCGTATGCGTTCACGGACATAACGATTAACAATCCAAGTAGCAAAATAATTAGCAAAATTGTTCCAAAGCCGCTAAAGATTGAATCGCCAACAGCTTTAAAAGCTGCAACTGGAGTTAGCTTTCCATCAGGTCCAGATGCCAGTGCACCAAGTCCAAATACCCATACGCCTGACAATCCACTTGCTAAATAAGTTACCCAAAAAGTTGAGCGAACTCCCACTTTACCTGGCAGGTAGCGTGAATAGTCAGAAACGTATGGCGCCCATCCAAGTTGGAAGCCAGCAATGATCACAAACGCTGTCATAAATGGTGCCAATTTAAATGTACCTAGATCAAAAGCTCCTGGTGGGAAATGTCCACGTACAACTACACCCACAGTCATTACACCAAGTGCAATTATTGAAGGCCAGAAAAGTACCTTATTAACAAAGTGAATTTGGCTGTATCCATAAATGGCAATAACTGTTGCAATAGCAGCAGCAATAAAGAATCCAGTTTGCGCAGGAATCTTAAAGACTTCATGCATTGCAGATCCTGACAAGATTGCATCTGAGGTGTTATAGGCAACGTAATTTGCCAATGCAAAAACCCAAACCGTTAACGCTGCACCTATATAACCAAATTGTGCACGCGATTGAACAAGTTGTGGGAGGCCTAGCTGAGGCCCTTGTGCTGAGTGAAAAGCCATAAAAAAAGTTCCAAACAATGAACCTAAAACCACGGCGATGATTGTCCAGATTAAATTTGATCCGAGCGAAAGAGCAACAACACCTGTTGCCATTGCTGTTAAGTTTACGTTTCCTACAAACCAAACATTTCCTAAGTCGCGAGATTTGCCAAAACGTTCTGAGTGGGGCACCCAGTCAACACTTCGCGTTTCTACTTCTGAAGGTGCGAGTACTTTCTCCGTTGAACTCATTCATACTCCTTTTCGCTTCGGAACCTCCGAAGTATGCGTAAAAGGATAGAGCGCAGGCCCAGGAAAATCTGTATTACTGACGAGTTTTTTACAGATTTTTCGGCGTCAACGCGCACACTAATTCATACATAACGTGTGAAGCAGCAATACCCGTAATCTGCGCATAATCATAAGCAGGGGCGACTTCTACAATATCTGCTCCCACAATATGCATTCCTGCTGTAGCTCTTATTACCGCCAATAATTCCCGAGAAGTTAAGCCACCAGCTTCTGGAGTTCCTGTGCCCGGGGCATGAGCGGGATCTAATACATCAATATCAATACTTATATACGTTGGTCGATTTCCTATACGCGCAATCATTTTCTTAATTGCCTCGGCCACTCCTAAGTCTTGAAACTCAATAGACGAAAATATTTGAAACCCAACGGCTTTATCATCGGTT
>CAIXDY010000016.1 GCA_903918325.1 uncultured Actinomycetes bacterium | reverse complement strand
GGGGGAGTGCCGATTTTGAAGGTGGCCGATTAAGTAAAAAACATCCAGCGATTACGGTCTTGGGATTTTCACAAGTAATCGGATTGATCTTTGGAATTATTTTGGTAGCCATTACTGGTGAATGGAAAGCCCATGCTTTTGGCCATGGTGGTTATTTAATTCCAGGAATATTTGCTGGGGTCTGCGGCTACCTTGGTTTGCTGTGTTTATATGCCGGACTTTCAACTGGCGCGATGGGAGTTGTATCTCCAATCAGTTCAATGAGTGCAGTTATACCGTTGGGCTTTGCCCTCATCAAAGGTGAAACACTTTCAACTCTGGCATCCATCGGAATAGTTCTTGCCCTCTCAGGAGTTTTCTGTGCAAGTGGACCAGAGTTAAATCGTGGACTTTCGCTCAAGCCACTACTTCTTGCCTTCGGTGCGGCATGTGGTTTTGGTGTTGCGCTGGCTTTTATGTCCGTCGGTTCGCAATCTAGCGCGCTTATGACAATGGTCTCGATGCGTGCGGCAACTTTTTTGGTAACCGTTTCTCTTGCAATTAAGAATAGGAATATCGGTAAGTTTTCTTCACGAGAGTATCCAAAACTGGTTTTTATTGGCATATCGGATTTTCTAGCAAATCTATTGCTAGGCGTGGCTTGCAACAATGGTTTGGTATCAGTTGCCATGGTCTTAGGTTCACTTTTCCCTATTGCCACCGCGGTTCTTGCCTTTAAATTTCTTCACGAAAGGTTGCACCGAATTCAGTATGTTGGAATAGTTTTAGCAGTAAGTGGCGTAGCTCTTATCTCAGCCTTTTAATTATGTGCAGTATAAAAATCAGTACCATCAATTTGGGTGAGCGAGTGATGGGCAAATTTATTAAGTAAGGCGCGCCAATCAATTGGATTTTCGCCACCTGTAACTGGTGTAACGCTCAAATCAAGTTGGTCCACTAAGCCTTGATCAATAAGTTCGAAAATTATCGATGTGCCAGCTTCAATCAGAATTCTTTCGCCGAAGCTCTTTTTCGCTTTTTCCAAAGCTTGGGCCGCTGACATATTCCACAAATGCGACAAGTCATTTCCGGCGACGGGGTTAATGGTTGAGCGTGAAATAATTACTAATGGCACAGGACTTTGTTTGTATGGTTCATGTCGAGCGGTATTTCCACCAATTAAAATACAATCGACTTTGCGGCGTCGTGCTAAAAAAGCGCGCCTGTCGGCATCAGATGAAACGCCATTTGAGGTATTGCCTTTAGATGTGGATCCATCTAGGCCGACAACTAAGGATGCAACTGTGCTCATTTGTCCTACTATCGCAGATTCCCGAGCTTTTCTCAGGCTTAAATCACGCTCAAAAGTTGAGCAGATCAAGTAAACCTCGTTAGCCTCTTCCTATGTTGTGGCGCATCATTCCCCGCGCTGTCATGGTTATCGCCTTGGCAGTTGGATTTATTGCGCCCGCTACCGCTGCACCCACTTTGGAAGAAGTCCAGGCCAAAGTCAATGCATTGCAAGATCAAGCGACAACTGCGGCCGAAGGTGCGCAGGAAGCGCAAGTGAAATTGAACTCATTAACCAGAACGCTCAATGGAATTAAGGCGAAAGCGGCAGTGCAAGGCCAAACCCTCTCCGCTATGCAAAAAACTCTGGGCGCAATTGCTATTGAACAATACAAAGCCGGCGGTCTTGGGCAGAGTTTAGAATTACTTTTTTCTTCAAATCCAACTTTATATCTTTCATCAGCTGGTGCCTTAGATTCCATTAGCCGCGGAAAATCGGCGCAGTTACGAAAATACCAAGCTGCCCAACAACGATTACAAGCCACAACAATGACAGTCAATGACAAATTAGCTTTAGTCACGGCGGCGGAGAAAAAATATAAAGCCCAATCGGCAATGGCACAATCAAAATTAGCCGAAGCCGAAGCAATACTCTCCAAATTGACAAAAGCAGAGCGTGAACGATTAGCAAAACTTGCCGCCGAGCAAGAAAATGCCGATCAAGCCTCCTCAATTGCACTTGCCAAAAAAGTAGCGGGTTTTTCCGGCAGAGGAGGAATCGCTTTAAAATTCGCGCTAGCGCAGTTGGGTGATCGTTACGTATTTGGTGCTGCCGGAATGATTACGTGGGATTGTTCAGGTTTAACTATGCGGGCTTATCAAGCCGCAGGCGTTTCTTTGCCGCACTCTGCCGCAGCACAGGCACGATTAGGTAAAGCGGTTTCGATGAAATCCCTGCAGCCTGGAGACTTATTATTTTATGGGCGCCCAATTTCGCACGTATC
>CAIXDY010000015.1 GCA_903918325.1 uncultured Actinomycetes bacterium | reverse complement strand
TTTAAGATGCGTTATAAATACTTGTTTTAACTTCTTTGCCCAGGATTTCTAAACGATCATCTTCAGATAAACCGCCCCAAATTCCATATGGTTCTTGCACCGCAAGAGCGTGCTTGCGGCATGCGGCAATTACTGGACACGTCGCACAAATTGCTTTGGCAGTATTTTCGCGATTGCGGCGGCGCGGACCGCGTTCTCCATCGGGATGAAAAAACATCTCGGTTTCTAGCTCGCGGCAAGAACCCTGGTACTGCCATTCCCATTCATCGGCAACGGGACGGGGTAAACGAGATATTTCAGCCATGCCCTGACTGTACAACCGCGCCATAGGTTGTTCAAGTAAATCCACGCCGCAGCCCCTCCAGCCGCGTGTTTCAACTGGTGAGTTCGCCCACTTGAGGCCACCATAGGGTGGTGGCACCCATTGAAGAGCTCCTGACTGTCTCTGCTGTAGCTCGCAGACTAGGCGTTGCTCCAGCGACGCTTCGCACGTGGGATCGCCGTTATGGCCTTGGGCCCTCATCACACGAGATGGGTGAACACCGGCGCTACTGCCCAGCTGATGTAGCCCGCCTGACGTTAATGCGCCGATTAATTGCAAGTGGCGTAGCCCCAAGTGATGCGGCAGAGCACGCAAAAAATCACAAGGGCCAAATGAAGGTAGAGAAGTTTGTTGAAGATTATGTTGTTAGAGAAGATCTCGTCGCGGCCCTATATAAAGCCGCGAAAGCTTTAGATAAAAAATATATTGAAGCGGCATTGCGCAAAGATTTAGCAGAGTATGGCGTCGAAAAATCATGGGCAGAAGTAATGGTTCCGCTTTTGTTTTTAGTCGGGAACGAATGGGAAGCAAGTGGTAAAGGTATTGAAGTTGAACATTTATTAACTGAGCTACTGATATCTATTTTGCGCGAATCTACAGTGGAATTTACAAAGCCAGTGAATGCCCATCCAGTGTTACTGGCTTCTGTCGGTGAAGAGCTGCATTCACTCGCTCTGCATGCATTGGCTGCTGCACTTGCTGAACGCAAAATTGAAAGTTATTTCCTGGGCCCTCGAACACCACACGATGCGCTGTGCGCAATGATCACCCGTGCAGCACCACCAGCTGTATTTCTTTGGGCCCAACTTCCACAAAATGCCGATCCTAAGTTTTTCAATGAACTTCCAGCGATTCGGCCGATGCCTCGGGTTGTCCTAGGTGGGCCCGGCTGGGATCTGGAAAGCTGCAAGGAAGTCGCAGTTGTTGATCATTTATCCCAGGCCTGCGCTGAAATTGAGCGTGCAGTAGGGCTCTAAAGCCCCGATAGACTTCTGCCTTCTTACGAGTCGATATGAAGGAGGGCAGATGAGCGATAACGATAAAGTCGCAATGCTCGGCCTGACTTATGACGATGTCCTTCTTCTGCCTGATGCTTCAGATGTCGTGCCTTCAGAAGTTGATACAACTGCGCGATTAACTAGAAACATCACAATCGCGGTGCCACTGGTTTCTTCAGCGATGGATACTGTGACTGAATCTGCAATGGCGATTGCAATGGCTAAAGCTGGTGGAATTGGAATCATCCACCGCAACTTGCCGATAGATGAGCAAGTAACCCATGTAAAACTCGTTAAAAACGTCGGTCTTGCCGGCGCCGCAGTCGGAGTTGGCGATGATGGCTTTGCCCGTGCGAAGGCGTTAATTGAAGCTGGCGTTGATGTAGTTGTAGTTGATACTGCACATGGTCACCACCGTGCAGTCTTAGATGCAATTTCTAGAATTAAGAAGTTTTCTCCCACTACTGAAATTATCGGTGGAAATATTGCGACTCGGGCAGGTGCACAGGCACTCATTAATGCCGGTGCCGATGCAGTAAAAGTTGGCGTTGGCCCAGGATCAATTTGTACAACGCGAGTTGTTGCAGGTGTCGGAGTTCCACAAATAAGTGCAATCATGGAAGCGGCTAAAGCTTGTAACAAAGCCGGCATCCCATTAATCGCCGACGGCGGTCTTCAATATTCAGGTGACATTGTTAAAGCAATTGTTGCTGGTGCTAATTCAGTAATGCTGGGCTCATTGTTAGCTGGATGCGAAGAGGCTCCAGGTGAACTAGTTGAAATTAACGGCATTCAATACAAGGCCTATCGCGGCATGGGTTCATTAGGAGCTATGCAATCACGTGGAGAAAAGAAATCGTATTCAAAAGATCGCTACATGCAGGACGATGTTTTATCTGAAGACAAACTTGTACCTGAAGGTATTGAAGGCAAAGTTGTATTCCGTGGTTCGGTTGCAGATGTAGTGCATCAATTAGTAGGCGGACTTCGCTCTGGTATGGGTTATGCCGGTGCACCTGACATTGAAACTCTTCGCCGTGAAGGCCGACTCATTCAAATTACTTCAGCAGGTTTGCAAGAAAGTCATCCGCACGATGTAGCTCACGTGGCAGATGCACCTAATTATGCGCAGAAAGGCCGCTCATGAACGAGATTGAACTAGCCCCCGGAAAGCGCGCCAGAACTGCGTATTCATTCGATGACATTGCAATTGTTCCCAGTCGTCGTACTCGCGATCCAGAAGATGTTTCAACAACTTGGCAGATTGATGCTTACAAATTTAACTTGCCAATGATGGCTGCGCCGATGGACTCAGTTGTGTCACCAGAAACGGCAATTGAAATTGGTCGTTTAGGCGGTTTAGGAGTTCTCAACCTTGAAGGTTTATGGACTCGATATGAAGATCCACGTATTCCGCTGGGAGAAATTGCATCAATGCCAGACAAGCATGCAACTAAGCGCATGCAAGAAATTTATGCCGAACCAATCAAGCCAGAACTTATCAAAGCCCGCATTGCACAGATTCGTGATGCTGGTGTCACCGTAGCCGCATCTCTTTCCCCAGCACGCACTGCTGAACTTCATAAAGCAGTTATTGATGCTGGTGTAGATATCTTTGTTATTCGCGGAACTACAGTGAGTGCCGAGCATGTTGCTGCTGAAAGCGAAGCGCTTAACTTGAAGAAATTTATTTATGAATTAGATGTTCCCGTCATTGTTGGCGGAGTTGCAACTGCAACTGCCGCTCTTCACTTGATGCGTGCGGGTGCTGCTGGAGTATTAGTTGGTTTCGGTGGCGGTGCAGCACATACAACACGAAAAGTTTTAGGAATCGAAGTGCCTATGGCATCGGCAGTTGCCGAAGTTGCATCTGCGCGCCGTGAATATTTAGATGAATCTGGTGGACGTTATGTTCATGTCATTGCCGACGGCGCAGTTGGTCGCAGTGGAGACATTGCAAAAGCAATCGCATGTGGTGCCGATGCAGTCATGATGGGTTCACCTCTTGCAAAAGCAACTCAAGCACCAGGTCTGGGTTGGCACTGGGGATCTGAAGCACATCACCAAGAGTTGCCACGTGGTGAACGTGTTGCAGTGGGCACTGTGGGAACTTTGGAAGAGATTTTGCTCGGACCCTCACATACATCCGATGGCTCAATGAATTTATTTGGAGCATTACGTCGCGCAATGGCTACATGTGGTTACTCAGATGTGAAGGAATTCCAGCGCGTAGAGGTACTTATTCACCGTGCCTAATGTTCGCGGCGTACTTGTAGTCGATTTTGGGGCGCAGTATGCCCAACTGATTGCGCGCCGAGTTCGCGAAGCTAATGTTTATAGCGAGATTGTTCCTTCAACTATTACCGCACCTGAAGTCAGTGCAAAGAATCCATCAGCGATTATTTTATCCGGTGGACCATCCAGTGTGTATGCAGACCAAGCGCCGCAATTTGATAGCGCAATTCTCTCATTAGGAATTCCGGTTTTTGGAATATGTTATGGATTTCAAGTGATGGCCGCCGCACTTGGTGGAGTCGTAAGCCAAACTGGAAAATCGGAGTTTGGTCGCACCGAAGTTACTGCCCAGCCGCAATCAAAAACTTTTGCCGGACTTCCCACACAACAAAAAGTTTGGATGTCACATGGTGATGCCGTAACTACAGCCCCACCTGGTTTTGCGGTTACTGCAGGCACTGCAGATACCTCAATCGCAGCTTTTGAAGATGCATCAGGAAAATTGGCCGGAGTTCAGTTTCATCCAGAAGTTTTACACAGTGAACATGGACAAGCGATTTTAAAAAATTGGTTAGTCAACATTGCCGCTTGTGACGCTTCTTGGACAACTGGAAATATTGCACACACTGAAATTGCTAAAGCGGCAAACATTATCGGCACTAAGCGCGTGATTTGCGGTTTATCGGGCGGCGTTGATTCAGCTGTAGCTGCCGCCATTATTCAAAAAGCTGTTGGTAAGCAGTTAACGTGTGTCTTTGTTGACCATGGTTTATTGCGCAAGGGTGAAGCCGAACAAGTTGAACGAGATTTTGTAGCATCAACTGGTGTTCAGTTAGTTGTCATTGATGCCAAGAAACAGTTTCTAGATGCCCTTGCTGGAGTAACTGATCCTGAAGAAAAGCGAAAGATTATTGGACGCGAATTCATTCGCTCATTTGAAAGTGCAGCCCGCGATATTGCTGCCGGCGGTGATGTGGAATTCTTAGTACAGGGCACCTTGTATCCAGATGTAGTTGAATCTGGCGGCGGAACCGGGACCGCAAATATTAAATCCCACCATAATGTGGGTGGCTTGCCAGATGATTTGAAGTTCACGTTAGTTGAACCGCTACGAACTCTATTTAAAGATGAAGTTCGCCAAGTTGGTCTTGAACTTGGACTCCCTGAAGAGATTGTGTGGCGTCAACCTTTCCCTGGCCCTGGTCTTGGAATTCGTATTGTTGGTGAAGTGACACAAGCCAGACTGGACTTACTTCGCGAAGCCGATGCAATTGCACGCTTTGAATTAAAAGCCGCGGGGTTAGATCGCGATATTTGGCAATGTCCAGTAGTTTTATTAGCTGATGTGCGTAGCGTTGGCGTGCAAGGTGATGGTCGTACCTATGGCCATCCAATTGTTCTTCGTCCAGTTTCAAGTGAAGATGCTATGACCGCTGATTGGTCTAGAGTTCCGTATGAAGTTCTTGAGAAAATCTCAACTCGCATAACCAATGAAGTGCGCGAAGTTAATCGCGTTGTATTAGATGTAACAAGTAAACCGCCGGGAACAATTGAATGGGAATAAAAATGAAGAAGTCATTAATTGCAATCATTGTGGTGTCATTGAGTTTTATTGCACCGGCCCAGGCGGCCAATAAGCCGACTTCAGTGGCAGGTTGTAAAACACCCACCGCAAAACCTCATACTCCAGCAAAAGTTACCGAGCCAATGACAGTTGCCAAGAACCTTCCTAAAACAATGACAATTGATACAAATTGCGGCCCAATTGTGATTTCACTTTTAGGTAGCAAAGCTCCATTAACGATTACTAAACTTTCAGCGCTTGCTCAAGCAAAATATTTCGATGCCACGCTGTGTCACCGTTTAACGACTCAAGGACTTTTTGTTTTGCAATGTGGAGATCCAACGGCAGCTGGTTCTGGAATGCCAACGGGTTGGAAGGGGTATAAAGAAGAAAATCTTCCAGCAAATACTGCCAATAACTATCCAGCTGGAACGGTGGCCATGGCCAATGCAGGCGCAGGTACAAATGGCAGTCAATTCTTCCTGGTTTACAAGGACACTCAACTCCCGCCTAATTACACAATTTGGGGCCGAATCACTACTGGTTTAGTTCTGCTCAATAAAATTGGCGATGTTGGTGCCTACACGATTAATTCAACCGACAACAAGCCGTATTACGCAACGGATGGATATCCGATTCAGAGTGTTGAAATTAAAAAAGTTACGGTCAAATAATTAATTTGTATTAACTATTTTAAAAGCTTCAGCAATGCGGCCTTCAGGTAAACCACCAATTCCAGCATTACGTTGACCCCACTCACGGACCATGTTTTCAAGCTCCTTGTTGTGAGCAGTTTGTGATGCATGTGCATGTAACGCTTTCATCTTCAAATCAAAAGTATCGGTGATATCTACAAAGTGATCAGGTTGAGAAAATGCACTTATCCAAACTTCTTTTACTCGCCATGGTTGCAAACCTTCATCTTCCAAAAGATCGGTGAAAGCAAAAGGATTACGCGCATCTGGATAAACGGCTTGAACTGCGGCTTCACCGGCAGCTAAATGATCAGGGTGACTTGCACCAATTCGATCCCAATTTCGTTCAGGACTTTGACAGACCATTCGATCAGGTTGTGACTTGCGAATTTGGCGGACTAAATCTTTTCTTAAGCCAAGTGTTGCTTCGAGATGTCCATCAACGTAATTCAGAAAAGTAATATCCGTTACTCCGATTGCTGCGCCCGCTGCGCGTTGTTCACGTTGGCGAATGGCCGGCATTTCCTCTTTAGTAAAACCAGATTCTTCGCCACCTTGATCGCCGTTGGTGCAAAACACGTAGGCGACTTCGATACCTTTCTTGACCCATTGAGCAATTGTTCCTGATGCACCAAAATCAGAATCATCAGGGTGGGCACTTATGACCAAAACTCGTTTGATCTCGCTATCTGCAATCGGTTCCATGTCGCTCAGCCTAATAGACTACGCATCATGACGAGTACTGATCCGCTTTTAGCTGGCCTGAACCCCCAGCAAGCCGATGCAGTAACACATTCTGGTGGCCCACTTTTAGTTGTAGCCGGGGCTGGATCAGGTAAAACCCGTGTATTAACGCGCCGAATCGCGTATTTGATGTCTAGGCGAAACGTTGCCCCTTATCAAATTTTGGCAATCACATTTACTAATAAGGCCGCGGGGGAAATGAAAGAGCGCGTCGGTGAATTAGTTGGTCCGATTGCTAAATCAATGTGGGTATCTACCTTTCACTCGGCATGTGTACGCATCTTGCGTCAAGAAGCTGCTCGACTTGGCTACAGCAATTCTTTCTCTATTTATGATTCGGCAGACTCGTTACGTTTGATAACTATTGTTGCAAAAGAGCTCAATTTAGATTCGAAGCGGTATCCAGCGCGACAATTTCAAGCGATGATATCCAATGCCAAAAATGAATTATTAGGGCCGCAGGATTATGTCAATGCTGCCAGTAATCAATTTGAACAAGTTGTGGCCGACGTATATGCCATTTATCAACAGCGGTTGATTCGCGCTAATGCAATGGATTTTGACGATTTGATTTTAAAAACAGTTGAAGTCCTGCAACGTTTCCCAGAAGCGAAAGCCCGTTTTAGATCCCGCTTTCGACATGTTTTAGTTGATGAGTATCAGGACACAAACCACGCACAGTATATTTTGGTGAAAGAGCTAGTTGGTACCGATGCTGAAGGCTTGGCACCTGCCGAACTGTGTGTTGTAGGAGATGCAGATCAAAGCATTTATGGTTTCCGTGGGGCGACGATTCGAAATATTTTACAATTTGAACTTGATTACCCCAATGCAACAACGGTTTTACTAGAACAAAATTATCGTTCAACGCAAAATATTCTTAATGCTGCAAATGCAGTAATCACCAGAAATGAGAGCCGCAAAGAAAAGAATTTGTGGTCGGAGGCTGGATCAGGTGCACCCTTAGTTGGATACATCGCTGAAAGTGAACATGATGAAGCAACCTTCATCGCCGATGAGATTCGAGCGCTGCAACGCGATTTAAAGTCTCAACCGGGAGATACGGCGATCTTCTATCGCACCAATGCCCAGTCACGTGTATTTGAAGAAGTTTTTATGCGCAATGCCCTGCCTTACAAAGTAGTTGGTGGGCTGCGTTTCTATGAGCGCCGCGAAGTCAAAGACCTTTTGGCTTATCTACGAGTGCTATCAAATCTTGAAGATGAAATTTCATTGCGTCGAATCATCAATGTTCCAAAGCGCGGAATTGGCGATACCTCCCTCGATTATGTTGATGCCTTCGCAACCCAACACTCGATTTCATTCTGGCAAGGTCTTCTGCGATGCAATGAAGCCCCGGGCATCCCCTCCAGAGCGGCGCAAGCCATAAATGATTTCACTTCCATGATTAGTGCGCTTAATGTTTTAGTTGAAGCTAAAACCCGACCTTCAGTCATAGTAGAAGCCGCACTAGAGCAATCCGGTTTACTAAAAGAGTTAGCCGATAGCGTGGATCCGCAAGATGAAGTTCGCGTTGAAAACTTAAAAGAACTTGTCGCAGTTTCTATGGAGTACGAAGAGCGCCCCATTGAAGAGTTAGCTGAAGATGAAGAGATCTCATTAGCTGGATTTTTAGAAAAAGTTTCACTCGTTGCCGATGCCGATGAAATTCCAGAGGGCGAAGATCATGGAGGAGTGGTTACCATGATGACGCTTCACACTGCTAAGGGTCTGGAATTTCCAACGGTTTTCTTAACTGGAATGGAAGATGGAATTTTTCCGCACTCACGAACTTTGGGTGAAAAAGAAGAGATTGAAGAAGAACGACGTCTTGCTTATGTTGGTTTAACTCGCGCACGTGAGCGCTTATATATTTCACGCGCCGAATATCGTTCAACATGGGGCGCGCCAAATTACAATCCTCCTTCTCGTTTTCTAGATGAGATTCCCGAAGATGTTATTGAATGGCGTAACCAAGCATCGGCATCACTCTCACCATCTCTAGTCAAAAAATCACGAGTTGCGAGTCCACCGCCTCCACGTGCAACAGGTAAGAAAATTTCAATGATGGAACTTCACATTGGCGATCGTGTGTCACATGACACATTTGGTTTAGGCAGCGTTGTGGCAGTTGCAGGCGAAGGCGAGAAAGCCGAAGCCACAATTAACTTCGGCCAATACGGTGAGAAGCGTTTGCTGCTGCGCTATGCACCCGTTGAGAAGCTCTAGGATTACCCCCTAATTAGAATGTGGAGCACCAGTGGATCTCTTTGAATATCAAGCTCGCGATCTCTTTGAAAAACATGGCGTACCTGTCTTAGCCGCAGCAATTGCAACAACTGCCGATGAAGCAGAAGCCGCAGCTACAAAGATTGGTGGAAAAGTAGTTGTTAAAGCTCAAGTAAAAGTTGGGGGCCGCGGAAAAGCCGGCGGAGTAAAGCTGGCAGAAAATCCAAGCGATGCTCGCGAAAAAGCTGGTGCAATTCTTGGAATGGATATCAAAGGACATGTAGTTCGCACGGTCATGATTGCCGCTGCTGCACCCATTGAGGCCGAATATTATTTAGCAATTTTGCTCGATCGTTCAAACCGTACTTTTTTAGTGATGGCCTCAGTTTCTGGTGGAATGGATATTGAAGAAGTCGCGCATACCGCACCAGAGAAACTTGCCAAGATTCCAGTTTCTGCCGTAGATGGAATTAGTTTAAGTAAAGCATCAGAAATTATTAAAGCAGCAAATTTTCCTGCCGATGTTGCCGATCAAGTTGCACATGTTCTTGTAAAGCTCTGGGAAGTTTTTCAATCCGAGGATGCAACGTTGGTTGAAGTTAATCCATTGGTAAAGACAAAAGATGGGAAAATTATTGCCCTTGATGGCAAAGTAACCCTCGATGACAATGCAGATTTCCGCCAACCAGATCACGAAGCCCTTATTGATCAAGCCGCTGAGAATCCTTTAGAGGCTGCAGCAAAAGAAAAGGGACTCAATTACGTCAAGCTGGATGGTGAAGTAGGAATTATCGGTAATGGTGCTGGTCTTGTTATGAGCACACTAGATGTTGTCGCTTATGCTGGCGAAAAACATGGTGGCGTGCGTCCTGCTAACTTCCTTGATATTGGCGGCGGAGCTTCGGCACAAGTTATGGCAGATGGTCTTTCAATTATTCTCGGTGATAAAGACGTTAAGAGCGTTTTCGTCAATGTATTCGGTGGAATTACTGCTTGCGATGCCGTTGCAACGGGAATTGTTCAAGCCCTTGAATTACTTGGGCCAAAAGCCACCAAACCAATCGTTGTGCGCCTTGACGGAAATAATGTTGTAGAGGGCCGAGCGATATTAAATAAAGCCGCACACCCATTGGTGCAGCAGCTCGACACAATGGATGGAGCAGCTGATCGTGCTGCGGAATTGGCGGCTAAGTAATGTCTATTTTCCTCAATGAAAATACTAAAGTAATTGTTCAAGGAATGACTGGTTCTGAAGGAACTAAACACACTCGTCGCATGTTGGCATCGGGCACAAAGATTGTTGGTGGAGTTACACCCGGTAAAGGGGGACAGGTCGTAGAAATTGACGGCCATAATCTTCCAGTCTTCAACACCGTCGCCGAAGCAATGAGCGCAACCGGAGCTAACGCTTCAGTAGTTTTTGTTCCACCAAAGTTTGCTAAAGCTGCCGTTATCGATGCAATCGATGCAGCAATGCCTTTAGTAGTAGTTATTACCGAAGGAATTCCCGTTCATGATTCTGCTAGTTTTTATGCTTACTCATTAACTAAAGGAACGACACAAATTGTTGGGCCGAACTGCCCTGGTTTAATTAGCCCAGGAAAATCTAATATTGGAATTATTCCTTCAGACATCACTGGCGCTGGTCCAATTGGGTTAGTGTCAAAGTCTGGAACGCTCACGTATCAAATGATGTATGAACTCCGTGATATTGGTTTTAGCACAGCAGTTGGAATTGGTGGAGATCCAGTAATTGGAACAACGCATATCGATTGCTTGAAAGCTTTTCAAGATGATCCAGACACTCAAGCAATCGTAATGATTGGTGAAATTGGTGGTGATGCTGAAGAACGTGCAGCAGCTTTCATCGCCGAGTATGTAACTAAGCCAGTGGTTGGTTATGTCGCTGGATTTACTGCGCCAGAAGGAAAAACTATGGGGCATGCGGGAGCAATTGTTTCTGGTTCATCTGGAACTGCGCAAGGTAAGAAAGATGCGCTGGAGGCTGCAGGTGTAAAAGTTGGCCAAACACCGAGTGAAACCGCCCGCTTAATGCGTGCGATTCTAGGCCGCTAAAAAATGTTTAGCCGCGTACTTGGAACCACTTTGGTCCAAGTTACGCGCAGCATTGCATTTGTTTTACTTCCGATTTCTTTTATTGCAATCTTGGCGTGGGCAACAGCTGGAAGTGCAACGGGAAATACTGGCGATCCGCTGCGTGCAGCGTTATGGATTTGGTTAGGCGCACACCAGATACCTTTTAATCTGCAGCTCCCACCAGCAAATATCACTGGATATCTTTCATATCTACCACTTGGTGCGCTTGTTTTTCCGATACTGGCAATTCGAAGTGGAATAGCTCGAACAATTGATCGCTTGGACAACGACTCATCTTTGTTGCCATTGGCTCGAACGCTTTTTGCCGTTGAATATACGGTTATCGCGATGCTCTTTGCGTTTTTTTCAGCAACTTCAGCCGTTAAGCCAGTCTGGTATTTGATTCCAGCTTTGACTCTACCTTTGACTTTAGTTACTGCCGCTACTGTGGGCCGACGATTAATTTTTGGTCAAGCCGCTTTATATGGCTCGCGCGTACTCTCGCTTTTACTAGGAATCGCTTCGATTATTTTTGGAATATCTATTTTCATGCATCTGCATATGGTTAAAGTTTTAACGCTAGTCCTTCAGCCCGGAATTCTGGGCGGCTTTTTGTTGTTAATTTTAAATATTCTCTATATACCAAATGCAGTTGTAGCAACCCTGGGCTACTTTTCGGGTGCGGGCTTTGCAATAGGTAAAGGCACCATCATTGCCCCTTGGAGTTTTCATTTACATTCCATTCCGGCTTTTCCTTTATTAGGCACCATTCCATCCGGAAAATCTCTTATTTCACTTTTCGGTATTGCAATCGTAATTTTTACTGGAGCTTTGCTTGCAAGTTGGACAATTGCACTTAACACAAAGATTTTGGTTCAAAGTTTGGTAATTGCAACGATAATCACAGCGCTCATTGGCTACTTAGGCAGTGGGGCTTTATTAACCGCTTCGATGTCGGCCGTTGGCGTATCGCCTTGGAAATTCACGCTCACCATAGGCGCTGAACTTGGGTTAGGCGTTTTATTGGCGCTCTATGTGCCGCGTCTTGGAAGACGTTCGTGACGCATCGTTTAGTTATTGTGGCATCAGGGAATGGATCACTTGCACAAGCAATTTTTGATGCAACTGAATTAGATGTAGATATCGTTGCGGTCATTAGTGATAGAGCCGATGCTTTAGTTTTATCACGCGCACAAAAAGCTGGAATCCCGACCCAAGTCATTCCCATGGGAGATTCACGTCAGATTTGGAATGGACAAATGATTTCTGCCGTTGAACAATACTCAGCAGATTTAGTAGTGAGTGCAGGCTTTATGCGAATCCTTCCGGCTGAGTTCGTACAAAGGTTTCCAACAATTAATAGCCATCCGGCTTTGTTGCCAGATTTTCCAGGGGCGCATGCCGTACGTGATGCCTTAGCTGCTGGCGTAAGTATCACTGGGACAACGGTGCACTGGGTTGATGCAGGAGTTGATACAGGGCCAATCATCACGCAGATGGAAGTTCCCGTATTGCCTAATGACGATGAAGCCACACTTCATGAGAGAATTAAGAAAGTAGAACGCGGTCTCATTGTTGCGACCATCGCTTTAATTCTTCCAACTTTGGAGCACAATGCCTGATCGCAAAGTTATTCGACGAGCACTTGTCAGTGTTTATGACAAAGATCGCTTGCTTGAAATTGGTTCGGCGCTCAGTACTGCCGGTGTAGAAATCCTTTCGACTGGTTCAACAGCAAAAACTTTGCAAGCTGCAGGAATAGCTGTAACCGAGGTGAGTGAGTACACCGGGTTCCCAGAAATTATGGGGGGTCGCGTTAAGACTTTACATCCCCGAGTACATTCTGGAATTTTGGCTGATCAAAATAACCCTGAGCATTTAGCGGCAATTAAAGCTTTAGATATCGAGGCATTCGATTTAGTTATTATTAATTTGTATCCATTTGCAGCAACCATTGCTTCAGGTGCTGATTTTGCCAAATGCATAGAGCAGATTGATATTGGCGGTCCATCTATGCTGCGTGGAGGCGCTAAAAATCATGGCTCAGTTGCAGTTATTTGTCAGACCTCTCAATATGACCAACTTTTACATGCGATTGAAGCCGGTGGCTTTACCGAATCTGAACGACGTCAATTGGCCCTCGAAGTTTTTCGCACCACTGCTGAATATGATTTAACAATCGCTAATTGGCTAAGCCAAGGAGAAGAACTACCAGAGTGGTTTGGTCGAGTTTGGCATCGTGAAAACACTTTGCGTTATGGCGAAAATCCACACCAAAGTGCGGCAATTTATTCTGGTGGCCCAGTTGGAATTGTTAATGCAACTCAACTGCATGGAAAAGAGATGTCGTTTAATAATTACACCGATGCTGAATCAGCTTGGCGCGCCGTTCAAGATCATCGTGAACCAGCAGTTGCAATCATGAAACATGCTAACCCTTGTGGAATTGCAATATCTGAACAAGGCATTGCTGATGCATACAGACGCGCGCATGAATGTGATCCGGTCTCGGCTTTTGGTGGAGTTGTTGCGGCTAATAGAAAAGTTGATTTAGCTATGGCAGCACCACTGTCGGATATTTTTACTGAAGTTTTGATTGCACCAGATTATGACCAAGATGCCCTAGAACTTTTAATGAAGAAGCCGTCAATCCGTATTCTCAAATGTGAAACTGCAACTATTTCTCCGATCGAAATGCGACCAGTTTCAGGTGGGATTTTGCTACAACAGACCGATCTCGTCGATGCTACCGGTGACTTATCAAAGAATTGGAAACAAGTAAGCGGTAATCCAGTGGATGCAAATACTTTGAAAGATTTGGAATTTGCTTGGCGAAGTGTGCGCAGCGTTAAAAGTAATGCAATTTTACTTGCCAAGAACTTGGCCGCCGTTGGAATTGGAATGGGTCAAGTAAATCGCGTTGATTCGGCCAAACTGGCAGTTGATCGCGCCGGCATTCGCGTGAAAGGTAGCGTTGCTTCCAGCGATGCATTTTTTCCATTTGCGGATGGCTTACAGATTTTGATTGATGCTGGAGTAGTTGCGATAGTGCAACCAGGCGGCAGCGTGCGAGATGAAGAAGTAATCGCTGCAGCAAACGCAGCTGGCATTGCGATGTTCTTCACAGGCGTGCGGCATTTCTCTCACGCTTAAAGCCCTATTAGGATGCAGGGTATGAGCGCACAAATTCTGGATGGAAAAGCTTTAGCCTCAACAATCAAAGCCCAATTAGCCATTCGTGTCACTGAACTTAAATCGCGCGGAATTACCCCAGGTCTTGGAACTGTTTTAGTTGGCGATGATCCAGGTTCGCACTCGTATGTTGGTGGCAAACATCGCGATTGCCATGAAATTGGAATCAACTCAATCCGGGTAGACCTACCAGAAAATGCAAGTGAAGCCGACGTAATGGCGGCAATTAAAGATTTGAATGCTTCACCCGAATGCACTGGTTATATCGTGCAATTACCTTTACCAAAAGCGATTAATACACAACGTGTTCTAGAAGCCATCGACCCAGCTAAAGATGCCGATGGTTTGCACCCAATGAACTTAGGCCGTTTAGTTTCAGGTTATGACGCGCCGCTTCCTTGTACACCGCATGGAATTGTTGAGCTGCTGACACATTACGGAATTAATACGAAAGGTGCAGAAGTTACGGTAATTGGCCGTGGACTTACTGTTGGTCGACCTCTCGGACTTTTATTAACACGCAGACAAGAAAATGCAACAGTTACTTTGACGCATACTGGAACAAAAGATTTATTGATGCACACCAAGAACGCTGACATTATTGTTGCGGCAATTGGCCAAGCTCATTTTCTTAAAGCAGACATGATTAAGCCAGGAGCCGTAGTCATTGATGTCGGAATTTCTCGAACTGATAAAGGATTGTTAGGTGATGTTGATCCATCAGTTATGGACGTTGCATCTTGGGTAGCACCAATGCCTGGGGGAGTCGGCCCAATGACGCGCGCGATGTTGGTGAAGAATGTTGTTGATGCATGCGGATAAATGATCGCTTGTTAACTATTGCTAGCAACGGTGTAATCCTGACTGGGATAGGCCTTGGCGTATTTGGAATAGTGCGAGGTGGGTCACTTTTTATTGCAGTCGGGACCGCGGGAATTGCACTCAAGGCGCGGCATCAACGTAAATTCGACTTTTACTTTCCGTTATTGATTGCAGTAGCCCTTTTTGCTCTGGCAATTGCACTTCCTCGCGGACGGTAGAGTTGCACCAGTGCCTTACATAGGCAGTGCGAATATAAGGAGTACGCCATGGGCGGAAAAGTCACAGTAGTCGGTGCAGGTTTCTACGGATCAACAACTGCGCTTCGTTTAGCTGAATACAACATTTTCGATACCGTCGTTTTAACCGACATTGTTGAAGGCAAGCCTGAAGGTTTAGCTCTTGATATGAATCAGTCTCGTTCAATTGAAGGTTTTGAAACACAGGTTATCGGGGCAACAACAACTGCTGAAGGTGGCGGCTACGAAGCAACTGCTAATTCAGATGTTGTAGTCATTACTGCCGGCTTACCTCGCAAACCTGGCATGAGCCGTATGGATTTAATCGGTGTAAATGCTGGAATTGTTCGCGGAGTAGCAGAAAATATTGCTAAACATTCTCCCAACGCAGTAATCATTGTGGTCTCAAATCCACTTGATGAAATGACTGCGCTTGCACAGCTTGCAACTAACTTTCCAAAAAATCGCGTGATGGGTCAAGCCGGAATGCTTGATACTGCACGATTTACTAACTTTGTGGCGCAAAAACTTGGCGTAAAAGTTGGCGCAGTTAAGACTTTAACGCTGGGTTCACATGGTGACACCATGGTTCCAGTTCCAAGTCGTTGTACCGTTGATGGCAAAGCTTTGAGCGAACTGTTATCACAAACTGAAATTGATGAACTTGTTGATCGCACTCGAAATGGCGGTGCTGAAGTTGTTGCACTTCTTAAGACAGGGTCGGCTTACTATGCCCCATCTGCAGCAGCAGCCCGTATGGCTAAAGCAGTTATTGAAGATTCAGGTGCAGTAATGCCAGTGTGTGCATGGGTCGATGGCGAATATGGAATTTCAGGTGTGTACCTTGGCGTTGAAGCCGAAATTTGTCGCACAGGAATTAAGAAAGTTGTAGAAAGCAAGTTAACTGACTCTGAGGTCAGTGCACTTAAAGCTGCAGCTGAAGCAGTTCGCGCAAAACAAGCAGACGTTCAAACACTCTAAAGGAGCACGCTTCATGGCCAAGATCAAAGTAGAAGGAACCGTTGTTGAACTAGATGGTGACGAGATGACTCGAATCATTTGGCAGTTCATCAAAGATGCATTAATCCTTCCTTATTTGGATGTAAATCTTGAGTACTACGACCTTGGTATGGAAAATCGCGATGCTACTGATGACCAAGTAACTATTGATTCAGCACATGCAATTCAAAAGCATGGCGTGGGAATTAAGTGTGCAACTATCACGCCGGATGAAGCCCGCGTTGAAGAATTTGGCCTAAAAAAGATGTGGAAGTCACCAAACGGAACCGTCCGCAACATTTTGGGCGGCGTAATTTTCCGTGAGCCAATCATTATTAGCAATGTGCCACGTTTAGTTCCACACTGGACTAAGCCGATTGTTATTGGTCGTCACGCTTTTGGTGATCAGTACAAGGCTACTGATTTTAAAGTTCCAGGTGCTGGCAAGCTGACTATGTCGTTTGTTCCAGAAGATGGCTCAGCGCCAACGGAATACACTGTCTTTGATTTCAAATCCTCTGGCGTAGCAATGGGTATGTATAACGTGGATGAATCAATTCGCGACTTTGCTCATGCATCATTAAATTATGGTTTACAACGTAAGTACCCAGTTTATCTTTCAACTAAGAACACAATCTTGAAAGCCTACGATGGGCGCTTTAAGGATATCTTCGAAGAGATTTACCAAGCCGAATTCAAAGAAAAATTCGAAGCTGCAGGAATTTGGTACGAGCACCGTCTCATTGATGACATGGTAGCGATGTCGCTACGCATGGAAGGTGGTTACGTCTGGGCCTGTAAAAACTACGATGGCGATGTTCAATCTGACACTGTG
>CAIXDY010000014.1 GCA_903918325.1 uncultured Actinomycetes bacterium | reverse complement strand
TTGATCTGTTAACGCTCAAGCTTTCCCGAGATGAAATCTTCAGTCTTAACATGTGCCTGCTCATCGGTGTATTGAGTAGGTGGAGTCTTCATAAAATAACTTGAAGGTGAAAGTAGCGCTCCGCCGATCTTACGATCAAGACCAATCTTTGCGCAGCGAAGTGCATCAATAATGACACCGGCTGAGTTGGGTGAATCCCAAACTTCCAACTTATATTCCAAGTTCAGAGGTACATCGCCAAATGCGCGGCCTTCGAGGCGAACGTAGGCCCATTTGCGATCATCTAACCAAGGGATGTAATCAGAAGGTCCAATGTGAACATTCTTATCACCCATGTCATGCTCAAGTTGAGATGTCACTGAGTTAGTTTTTGAAATCTTTTTGGATTCAAGGCGATCACGCTCGAGCATGTTCTTGAAGTCCATATTGCCACCAACGTTGAGCTGATATGTGCGATCTAAGTGAACACCACGGTCTTGGAACAACTTAGCCATGATGCGGTGAGTGATAGTTGCTCCGACCTGACTCTTAATGTCATCGCCAACGATTGGAAGACCCGCATCAGCAAACTTCTTTTCCCACACTGGATCAGATGCGATAAATACTGGAAGCGCATTAACGAAAGCACAACCTGCATCAATTGCGCATTGCGCGTAGTACTTAGCTGCAACTTCAGAACCAACTGGCAGGTAGCAAATCAATACATCTACTTGCTCTTCCTTAAGCGTTGCAACAATATCAACTGCTGGGGCATCAGATTCTTTGATTGTCTCGCGATAGTACTTACCGAGACCATCATTTGTGACTCCGCGCAAAACTGGAACACCAGTCTTGGCAACTTCACTAAATTTAATTGTGTTATTTTCACTAGCCCAGATTGCATCAGCTAAATCAAGGCCGACTTTCTTGGCATCGACATCAAAGGCTGCAACAAATTTGACGTTAGAGATGTGATATCCCCCAACAGTTGCATGCATGAGTCCTGGAATCTCTTGATCCAAAGCAGCGTCCTTGTAATAGGTCACTCCCTGAACTAAAGAGTTAGCGCAGTTTCCTACGCCAATAATTGCAACACGGATGTCGCCTTTACCGGTTGTTATGTTCACTCTATTTCCTCTCGGTTTTGATCATGTCTTCCAACCAAGCGATTTCTCGATCAGCTGACTCCAGTGAATGACGTCGCCACTCCTCTAGATATTTATCGATTCCAATAGGTGACTTCTCGAGTTCACCGCGCAGAATCTCTGCTTTCTCCTTGAGACGGCGATGGCGCCCCTCAAGAATTCTTACTCTGTTATTTGATGAAGTTGGGGAAAAAAATGCGAAACGAATTTCGAAGCCTTCGTCTTCCCACGTTTCAGGGCTGACGGTTTCCGTTAGATTTTCAAATCGGGTAGAACCTTTTTGAGTTATTTTGTAAACAATTCGCGAGCGCCGTGACGGTGAATCCACGATGGTCTCAGCGATTAATCCCGCTTCCATCATTCGGCGAAGCTGGGGATAGAGAACTGAAAACGAGAGCGCCCGGAATGGTCCGAAAATTGCGCCCATGCGCTTTCGAAGTTCATAGCCGTGTAAAGGGGTTTGGGATAAAAGACCGAGGAGGGCAAATTCAAGGGATTCGCTACGTGAGCGCATGCCGCCTCCTACCTATCGTCTTATGTATCTATTCGATATATCCAGTCGTAATCTATTGCGATAGCCGCATAGCCGCAAATCCAACACGCCTTACGCTCAGATTTCACCACTCTCATAGGTGTGGCGTACGCCTTGGTACTGCCTATAGCCGACCTACCCTTTTTACTAGCGCCCTGTGCGATTTCGTACCTGGCCTTAGGAGATCTGAAAGGACGTTAGCAATGTCGCTACTCTCATGGAAACTTCATGGAAACGGTAAGTCCCTCACCCCGGGTGCAGTTGTCTCAACCGATGAACGCCTGACATGGCCGCGCACTATTGGTGTGGGCTTGCAACATATCGCCGCAATGTTTGGTGCCACTTTCCTTGTTCCATTGATCACTGGATTTCCCCCAACAACCACACTTTTCTTCTCAGGAATCGGCACACTGCTATTTCTGACACTTACGCAAAATAAAGTCCCTAGCTACTTAGGTTCATCTTTTGCTTTCCTTGCGCCAATCGCAGCGGCTAAAACTGGCGGCGGAATGTCTGCAGCTCTTGGCGGAGTTGTAGTAACTGGAGTGATTTTGGCCGTTGTCGGATTAATTGTTCGCCAAGCTGGAATCGGTTGGATTAACTGGATGCTTCCACCAATCGTCACTGGCACAATTGTGATGGTTATTGGCCTTAACTTGGCAGGAGCTGCAAAGAATAACTTTGCTAAGGGTCCACTTATTGGTGTGATCACTTTGGCTTCGATCGCACTTGTTTCTGCTATTTCTCGCGGCTTCCTTAATCGCATCAGTATTTTCGCTGGTCTTGTCATTGGCTACCTTGTTGCATTTGTAAAAGGTGATGTAGTAACCGATGGCATCAAAGCCGCTAAATGGTTAGCGATGCCTTCATTTACTTCACCTACTTTCAATGGCAAAGCGATTGTCTTGTTCTTACCCGTAGTTCTTGTTTTGATCGCTGAAAACGTAGGTCACGTTAAAGCCGTTGCGGCAATGACTGGAAAGAATTTGGATGATCAAATGGGTACAGCTTTGATGGCAGATGGCCTAGCTACAACATTGGCTGGTCTTGGTGGCGGTTCAGGTACAACAACTTACGCCGAAAACATTGGTGTAATGGCTGCTACTCGTGTTTATTCAACGGCGGCCTACTGGATCGCAGGTCTTGGCGCAGTTGGTCTTTCATTATCACCAAAGTTTGGTGCAGTACTGAGCTCAACTCCCGTAGGAGCTTTGGGTGGAGTCGGTGTCGCCCTCTTTGGAATGATCGGTGTTCTTGGCGCTCGCATTTGGATTGAGGGCAAAGTTGATTTTGCTAACTCAACTAACTTAATCATTGCCGCTTCTGCATTGATTATTGGTATCTCCGATATGTCATGGACGCGCGGAGATTACACATTTAATGGAATCATCAATGCAACATTGGTGGCCATTATTGGTTATCGCGTGCTTCACTCAATTGCTTCATCTCGAGGTAATAACTAATATCTGACCTATGGTGATTCCATCTCGGCTAACTGAATACATCGTTGCCGCGATGATAATTATCTTGGCGCCTGGCCCGAGCGTTTTATTCGTAATCGCTCGGGCCATCGCCTGGGGTCGCAAAACTGCAGTTTTTACCGTCGCAGGAAATGTCACAGGTTCTTTTGTTCTCTCAGTTTTTGTTGCCCTTGGTCTTGGCCCAATTTTGCAGCGATCAGATCTGGCTTACACCGCGGTGCAATGGGGCGGCGGACTTTATTTAATGTATCTAGGCGCTGATGCAATCAAACATCGCAAAGTTCATGCCGCCGATATGACTAACCAAGGTGATATTGCACCCGGCGTGCTTCGCTCAATGCGCGATGGTTTTTGGGTCGGTGCCCTCAACCCAAAAGCAATAGTTTTCTATGCCGCAGTCTTACCGCAATTTATTGATCGCAATCGTGGTCAGATAACTGCTCAACTTATTTTGCTCGGTGCAATCTTTTCCGGATTGGCATTTATCTCTGATGGTTCGTGGGGATTGCTTGCCGGTACTGCTCGGGCTTGGCTAGCTAAGGATCCCAACCGTTTAGAGAAATTACGCGCAACGGGCGGGGCCATCATGATTGTTTTAGGTATCTCAGTTTTGGTCTTAGCAATTGTCAGTGGCTAAGGAGAGAATTCCTCTATGAAAAAACCAGTCAAGCCGGCCCGCGAAAATATCTCCCCCTCGGATTTAACTTTTGGTCTATCCACCTGCAAGCGCTGTTTATGGATTAAATACTGGTTCAAAGTCAGCGCGCCAATGGTGATGCCTTTAGTTGGAACTCTGTCTTCGCTGCAGGAAGAGTATTTCCAAGGCGCCGATATGCCGACAATCGATTCCACACTTCGTCCTGGGAAAGTTACTAAGTGGGGCGAATTTGTTAAAAGTAAGCCGCTACAAATAAATGGCAGTGATACCCGCTGGCGTATTTTAGGAAAATATGACTTGGTATCAACTAATGACGATGGAACCGTAGGGTTAATTGATTGTAAAGTTTCAGATTCAGAGCGCGACAGTGGCGCATTTTATTCGCCGCAATTAGAAGCCTATGCCTATGCTTTGGAAAACCCTGCGGCTGGCAAATCAGTTGAAGTGGCATCGATGGGCTTACTTGTCTGGAAGCCAACACATACGGTTGGCAATGCTGCTGATACCGCTGGATTTGGTGTGTATCAAAAATATGTTCCAGTCGAGCGCGATCACGATAACTTCTTGCGCGTTATTGCCGATTTTATTCACGTACTTGAAGGTGAAATTCCTGAACCTGGAAGTACATGTCAAACATGTAGTTTCTTAACTACACGAAATGCCTTAGACCTACTTTAATCTTCCTCGCCAGCAACATTAATATCATCAGGCTTTGATTTCTTTGGGGCATATGTATCTACATATTCCTGGCCAGACATGGCTTGAATTGCGTTAACGATTTGATCAGTTACATCGCGCAAATATGTTAAATCCGTAGCGTCACCGTCGAAATACATCGGCTTCCCAAAGTGCATTCCAACGCGGTGAAGATTTGGAATAACCGTGCCGGTTGGTTGAATCTTTTCGGTGTTAAACATCGCAACTGGAATCACTGGTGCCCCTGATTCAATGGCTAAACGAGCGATTCCAGTACGCCCCTTATAGAGCCGACCATCGGGTGAGCGAGTACCTTCTGGATAAATTCCTAAGCACTCCCCCTCGGCCAAAACTTTCAAACCTGTAATCAATGCCGCCTCACTACGACGACCGCCAGAGCGATCAACGGGGACTTGACCAAGTGCGATAAAAGTTAACTTCTTTAAAAGACCTTTTGCTCCTGGCGAAGTGAAGTACTCACTTTTAGCCAGAAAAGTAACTTTGCGTGGCACGACTAAGGGCATGAAAATTGAATCGCTGAAAGACAAGTGATTTGAGGCGATGATTACTGGCCCTTTGACCGGCACATTTCGCAGACCCTTAACTTTGGGTCGAAAACCGGCCATCAAAAATGGAGTGAGGAAGGCGCGCAAAATTCCGTAGGGCAGGTTGTTGAGCACCCCTCTAATTTAGTGGCTATTGCCAGATATGACACTATTTGAGGGTGAGCAAACCCGGCCCAAGCCCTGATGAGTTCGATGAAGAAGAACTTATCCGCAGCGAATTCGATTCGATTGTTTCAGGCCTCTCCCTGGATGAATCGGCGCCTACAACCTACCTCGATGAACTCGAACGCTTTGAAGATACCAATCGCTTTATCCCACCAAATCCCCCACGACAATCTCCACGAGCAATGTGGCGTTCAATTAAACGCGCATTCAATCGTTGGTTTAACCGTGACTACCACGAAGACGACGGAGCAGAAGTATGAGCGAATTTAAATGGGGCATTCTGGGTACTGGTGGAATTGCACACGCATTTGCACGTGATTTAGCTTTGCTAGAAGGCCACTCCATTGGCGCAGTTGGTTCACGTGCATTAACTAAAGCGCAGGGATTTGCACAAGAGTTTGGAAATGCAACTGCATACGGTTCATATGAAGAATTAGTCAACGATTCTACAATTGACGCAATTTATGTTGCTACTCCGCATCCCTCACATAAAGAAAATGTAATTCTTGCATTGAATGCCGCAAAACCGGTTTTGTGTGAGAAGCCATTTGCAGTGAATGCAATTGAGGCAACAGCAATGGTTGATGCTGCCAGAGCCAACGGTGTTGCTTTAATGGAAGCTATGTGGGCCCGCTTTTTGCCGCACTATGCAAAGATTCGCGAAATTGTTGCTAGCGGGATTCTCGGTGAGATAACAACTGTGCACGCAGATCATGGACAACGTTTAGCCGATCAAAATATTCCTCGTTTGATTGAACCTTCACTAGCTGGTGGTGCACTTCTGGATCTTGGAATTTATCCAATCTCCTTTGCCCATATGATTCTAGGAATCCCCGAAACAATTAGCTCACAAGCTGTACTCACTGAAAAGGGAGTGGATGCACAAACCTCAATGATTCTTTCTTATGCACATGGTGCTCAGGCTGTATTAAACACAACCATGATTGTTCAAACTCCATGCAGAGCCGTTGTTGCGGGCCTTAATGGTTACATTGAAGTTGACCGCACTTTTTATAATCCAACAACAATGCGCGTGGTTTTATTTGACGGCACAGTTACCGAATATCCGCTGGCTTACACCGGACATGGTTTACTTGAACAAGCCCGTGAATTTGCCAGAATGGTGAGAAATAAGGAAGTTGAATCACCATTGCTGAC
>CAIXDY010000013.1 GCA_903918325.1 uncultured Actinomycetes bacterium | reverse complement strand
CCGATCTCCAGATGACAGATCCGCCCATTCCAAGGCCGATACACATAGTGGTTAACCCGTATCGAACTTCTGGATGGTCTTCAAAGGAACGGGCTAAGTTGAGAATTAAACGAACACCTGATGATGCAAGTGGATGTCCAACGGCAATTGCACCTCCAAAAGGATTGACTCGTGCATCATCATCGGCAATTCCGAAGTGTTCAAGAAATGCTAAAACTTGTACCGCGAACGCTTCATTAATTTCAAAAAGACCAATGTCTTCAATTTTTAAGCCGGCTTGCTTGAGTACTTTTAATGTTGATGGCACGGGTCCGTAACCCATAACTTCAGGCTCAACTCCAGCAAATGCATAAGCAACCAAGCGGGCCTTAATTGTTAGTCCAAGTTCATTGGCTTTATCTTCACTAGCAAGTAAAGCTGCAGTTGCGCCATCATTTAGCCCCGAAGAGTTTCCTGCAGTGACTCGACCCGCGGCTCTAAATGGAGTTTTTAATCCCGCTAGAGCTTCCATTGTTGTTTGTGGGCGAGGTGGTTCATCGACTGTAGCAATCGTCCAACCGAGTTCAGCGCTTCTGGCAGCGGTTGGAATTAAATCGCGTTGAATTAATCCAGCTTCATATGCTTTCGCAGTTTTAATTTGAGAGTTCAGTGCATATTTATCGGCGCGCTCTTTAGTAATAGTTGGGAAGCGATCATGTAAACGTTCAGCCGTTGCACCCATAGCGAGTGCATCTTGTTCCACAATTTTTTCTGCCAAATAACGTGGGTTGGGATCTAGACCTTCACCAATTGGGTGATTACCCATGTGCTCTACACCGCCGGCAATTGCGATGTCATTAGAACCGATTGCAATTGCTCCGGCAATAGTTGTCACTGCAGTGAGTGCGCCTGCACACCAACGATCGATTGAATAACCAGGCACGGTATTAGGAAGTCCAGCTAATAATGTGGCACTGCGGCCGATATTCATTCCTTGGTCACCTGTTTGCGTAGCTGCGGCAATGGCAACATCATCGATCGCGCTGTGATCAACTTTTGGATTTCTATCCAGCAAGCCGCGAATTGCGCGGACCATCAAATCATCGGCACGTGTACCTGCGTACATGCCTCCCGATTTTCCAAAGGGAGTGCGAACGGCATCGACTAAAACAACGGAGCGGGACATAGTGATCCTTTTCTAGGCGCGAGATAGCGGTTATGTTACCCGCCAGTAAGGATTTAGAACAGCGCTTAGGCAGAAACGAGTTGGCGCGTGCGGGGCTTTGAAAGATAAGGGATCAAGACGGCCAGAAGGTAGAGGGCCCATAACCCCAATTGCAGCCATGAGGTCGAAGCATCAAAGCCCACAGTGCCACTCAATGCCACACCTGTGAGTGAATCACTTGGGATTTGGGTGCTGAAGTCCCAGACATATGAATGCCCGCCAGGCAACCAACCAATTTCTTGGAACTCATGGATTCCGTAGTTCAAAACTCCAGCAGCTACAACTACCAAGGCGATACCTGTGTAGCGGAAAAATTTCGCGAGATTCAAATTGATTGTGCTCTTGTAAATTAAATAACCCAATGAGATTGATAGTGCGAAACCAATGAGCAGACCAATGGTTGATGATCGAGTATCAGAAACTGTTTTAAAATTTGAATATAAAAATAATGAGGTTTCTAGACCCTCACGAATAACGGCTAAAAATGCAGTAGTAGCAAGGGCTACGGGACCTATGAGTGAGGCTGAATCAACTTTTTCATGTAGTTCGGATTTTAGAAATCGAGCAGACCGCTTCATCCAAAAAACCATCCACGTCACTAGCGCAACCGCGGCAATTGATGTTGTACCGGAAAAGAGCGCTTGTGAATGTGGACTCAATCCAGCCGATGTGCGCGAAAGGATGAAACCAAGACCAATGCTTATAAGAACTGCTGCAGCGACGCCGGTCCATAAAGGCTTGAGAAGGGCGCGACGCTCACTTTTAATAATGTAGGCCACCAGGATGCCAACAATGAGGGAGGCTTCAAGGCCCTCGCGTAAAGCGATGATAAATGTGCTCACCATGGGTAAAAATCTACGCGGTGGGGGGTATTTACGCAACTCTAATGTTGCGTAAATCAGAGCTCGTCGGCTGTGCTTTCTGGCACATCTGAAGCGAGGGCTTCAGGCACAACGAGCGGCTCTTTTTCCAGAAGCGCGGCGGCTATCGCCTGGGCCACTAAATCTACTTGCCACGTTCTAGCTCCCAGTTCTAGAAGCGCTGTGCGAACTAAATCTGGTGAGGAGGATTCGGTTGAACCAGGCGGTGGCGACCAACAAATTCTGCGGACAAGTTCAGGAGTGATGAGATTTTCTACTGGGAGCGAGTTTTCTTCGGCAATTATTTCAATCAGGGCCCGGGCATGTGAGAGCGGTGCAAACTTCTCGGGAAATTTATCTCGCCACAATTTTATTGGTGGAAGCGTGTCGGTATTGGCACGGATTGCGGGCCACTGACTTTCTGGCATTGCAACCGCTCGAGCAATTGCATCGAGCCATGTCTGTAAGTTTTCTAACCACCGCGCGCGCAAACCAATTGGCCGCAAAGTTTTTTCAAACTCTTTTTTTGTCGTTGGAGGATTGAGGGCTAATTCAACAATGGCTGAGTCATTGAGAATTTTTCCTCCAGCAATATCGCTGGCACGTGCTAATTCATCGCGGGTGATCCATAGTTCACGAATGACGGCTAGTTGATCACGGCGTTTTATTTTATGCATTCCCGATGTGCGTCGCCATGGATCTACTCGAGGCGGAGAAGGTGGCGCAAGAAGTATTGATGAAAACTCTTCGGCAGCCCACGAATCTTTTTTCGCATCAATGAGAATTTTTTCGACAATGTTACGTAATTCAATAAGTAGCTCGACGTCTAAAGCCGCATACGTTAACCACTCTTGAGGCAGAGGACGCGTAGACCAGTCTGCAGCACTGTGCTCCTTAGCTAAAATCACTCCCATAAGTGATTCCAGTAAAGGACCAAGCCCCACACGTGGTAGGCCGGCAATTCGACCGCCTAATTCGGTATCGAATAACCGCGCAGGATTTATGCCTAATTCACGCAGGCATGGTAAATCTTGTGTACTGGCATGCAGAATCACTTCATCAGTGTTGAGTAGATCATTAAGTGTTTTCATCAAGACATGGCCTGGACCAAATGGAATTGGATCAATCAGGTGCAGCCCACCACCATTTCGTTTAATCTGAATTAAATAAGCCCGGGCGCTATATCGAAAACCAGATGCTCTTTCGGCATCAACGGCAAAAGGCCCACTTCCGGCGGCAAGTTCTGCAATTGCGGATTCAAATCCGGCTTCAGTATCTATTAATTCAGGTGTACCGGCTGCTGGAGTCAGCAGAGGTACTGCTGTGATTGCTTCATCCATAGTTTGTATTTAGCGACGTCTTGCAGAAGAAATTGTTGATACACCTTCTGGAATTGGCTCTAGACCTGCAACATCAGAAATTAATCCACACCAACCAGAAATATGTCGCATTAATTCCAGCGGCTCAGAAACAACTGGGGTCCACGAAGCACGGATTTCAATTTCAGATTCATCATTTCGCGGAGAGAGCTTTCCAAAGGAGGCACTTGATACGCGAGTTACTGTTCCGCTGGGTGCATTTAACTGGCACTCATCGCGCTCTAGAGCCTCAAGAAACCAACTCCAACCAACTTCAGGTAGAAGTGGATCTTGCTGCATTATTGGATCCACATCGGCGCGCACAAACGTAACGCAACGGAATTCCCCTTCCCATGTTTCTTGTCCGCCGGGTTCATGCAAAAGAACAAATCGGCCTGATGCAATCTCATCCT
>CAIXDY010000012.1 GCA_903918325.1 uncultured Actinomycetes bacterium | reverse complement strand
ACCCATTGAAACTTGCGCCGCCGCTAAAGCTTCAGATTTTAACTTGTATGGCAAGACATACTTTCGTGAATAGGGAAAAGAGATTCCGTAGCAACTCACTGCCAACAAAAGCGCAAGTACAGCGCCAATTGGATTTGCGCCTAAACCTTTCCAAGCGCCCAATACTGTTAGCACGCCAAGAAATCCTAGAATCAATCCAGTAACTTGATAGTTTTTAGGTTTCTCTTCACGAAAAGCGATCATGATTGCTAGCAATGTCATGAGCGGCGTTACCGCGTTAATGATTCCGGCCAAAATTGATGTCACCTTAGTTTCGGCAAAAGCAAAAAGAACTCCCGGAATAACATTGAGTAATAGAGCAACTACCCACAAATGGATCCAGATCTTCTTGTCTTTAGGAAGTTCAATCCCTTTAAAACGTGCCCAAAAAACTAAAGTCAGCGCACCTAAAGAAACCCGGCCAAAAGCCACGCCTACGGGCGTTAAGAACTCCAGACCTAACTTAATGAAGATAAAAGAACAGCCCCAGACAACGCCTAAGGCGATGTAGAGGCTGATCCAGTTAGAGCTATTTTTATGGGTAAGTGAGGCAGAAGGCACCGAGCAATGATGACACAGTCATCCATATCCACCAGATCCGAACGATGTCGACATGCCAGAAGTTCTCTGTATACAGACCCAAGCGCGCACGGTTCCAGTTTCCAAGAGATATGAAAATTGTTAGCGCTAAGTGCACAAAGTTAAGGAATGCGAACATGTATAAACAAGAAACATATGCACCATCATTGAAAGTAAAAGGAACTGATGAAATTGTGTTTACTTGAATTGCTATCGCAATGATTGATGCAACAAGTGCAACCAATGAACCCAGTTTTAATTGGGTCTGATTGTGTGCACGCGCTCCCCTTAATCCGTAAATATGAGTTAGTGCACCAAATGCACAAACGGCAGTAACAATCCAAGCCGAAGATGAAGAGATTGGCAGAATTGCTGGGCGATCTGCAGTTGCTGCAGGTAGCCACATGTCATTTACATTTTGTCCTCGCAAGTAGAAGTAAACAAAAACCATGCTGAGTGCAAAAGAAATATCTGCAACTAGAAGCAGAATTACTCCTAGCCGGTTACGACTTCCAACTACATCTGGATGTTCGTGGTGTGCATGTGTCTCTACGCTCATGACTTTGCCTTTCCGTAACCGTATGCATCGGCTGTAACAATTGGAAGTACATCGAAGTTTTCTAGTGGAATTGGATAATCAACGGTCCATTCCAGAGTCTTGGCTTGCCAAGGATTCTTAGGTGCTTTAACACCGTTTCGTGCCGATGAAATAACACCGTAGAGAAGAACGAGCATTCCAATCATGATGGTGTAAGCACCAATAGTTGTAATCAAGTTACCGGTATTAAATGTCGGTGCGTATGACTCAACACGTCGAGGTTGTCCAGCTAGACCGACCGCAAACATGCCAACAAAGGCCACGTTAAAGCCGATTTGTACTAGCCAGAATGAAACCCAGCTCAATGTCTTATCAAACATACGGCCAGTCATCTTTGGGAACCAGTAAACAAGAGAAGCAAGTGCGCCAGTAAGTCCGGCACCCATCAATGTGTAATGGAAGTGCGCAGTGACATACATAGAGCCGTGCAGGAATGCATCAGCTGGAACGTCTGAAAGATAAATTCCAGTGATTCCGCCAATCATAAAGTTCCATAGCAAAGCAAAGATTGACATCAATGGCATTGTCATCCACAAACGTCCACGCCATAAAGTTCCAACTAGAACTAAGAACAGCATTCCTGTTGGGATCGAAATTAATTCAGTTGTAATCATGAATGGTGCATTCAATAAAGGTGCCCAACCAGACATATACATGTGGTGAGCCCATACCAACGCAGAGAGTCCAGAAATGCCTGCGATACCCATGATTGCAACATTGAAACTAAAGAGTGGGCGACGAGTAAAGACTGGTGCCATCTCCATAAGCGCTGCAATTGCTGGAATCAAAATTACGTAAACCTCTGGGTGACCCATAATCCAGAATAAGTTTTCATACAACCAACCGCTTCCGCCGCCAGCTGTGTTGTAGAAAGTTGTTCCTAGTGCACGATCAAATGCTGACAAGACCTGTGATAAAAAGAAAACAGGAAATGCTGGCAATGCGAGCGCAACCGAAGCAACGGTTCCATAAATAAAGATTGGTGTGCGATTCCATGTCATGCCCTTAGCGCGCATCTTCACAACAGTTGTTGTGATATTTGCACCGGCAACCATCGTTGAAACCGCAAAGATACAGATGTACATGATGTAACCATCCATACCAAGTGGAGCTTGGCTAGCTAGTGGGTTGTAAGCCGACCAACCTGTAGAAATTCCACCGATGAACTGTCCCCACATAAGTGGAACTGCGGCAGCCACAATGAGCCAGAAACTTAAAGCATTTAAGCGAGGGAAGGCCATATCGCGGGCACCGATCATGATTGGCATGATGAAGTTTCCGAATGGTCCTGTAACCATGATGATCGTTCCAACAATCATCAAAATTCCATGTGTTCCAACAATGCTGTTGTAAGCCTGTGGGTGAATCCATCCACCAGTTGCATGACCCAGGTTTGTACGGATAAGCATTGCTAGTCCGCCACCTAAGAAGAAAATAAGAATGGTGATGAATAAGTATTGAATACCTACAACTTTGTGATCAGTTGTGTAGCGAAGATAACGCTTTGGGCCCATGTCTTGACCGGCCAAAAACATATTTTCATCATGGGATAAATCTTTACCCATGAGCCAACGGAATGGGCCAACCAAGGCACCGATTCCAGTCATGAAGCCAACGAACCATCCACACATTGATAACAATGTGATTTTATCTTCACGAGTAAACATCGTGGCGCCATCAGCATCTTGTGGCAAGAATGCCAACGAAAGTCGCCACACAACTACTGCGGTGATGATTCCTAGAGCTAATGCAGTAAATACATTGAGCTTCTCAATAATTGACTTACCAGGAGCAGCCACTGATTTGTGAGTAAGTGTTGTCATTATGCGCCTGCCTCCGTTGCTGCATGGGCCGTTAGCCATGCGTCATAATCTGCCTGACTTACTACGTGAACTTTTGTTTGCATATATGCGTGCAATAAGCCGCAGAGTTCGGCGCATCGAACATCGAAGACACCTATCTTGTCGGGAGTTACTGCTGTTTCAGTTGTGTAGCCAGGATTCGCATCCATCTTTATGCCCATTTGAACAATCCAGAAAGAGTGCTTTACATCTTTACTAGTGATGTGAAAAACAACTGGCTTGTTGACTGGTAAATAAAGATCTTGGCTACGAGCACCATTGGCATAATCAAAGTTCCATACCCATTGCTGGCCAGTTACATTGATTTGAATAGCTTGGGTATCAAGCACGGCTTTGTTATCTTGTTGTAAAACAATCATTCCGGTAACTAGTGCAAATAAACACAAAATTCCTGATACGACAACCCAGAGCGCAGTTGCACGTGGTGAGTTTCGAATCTCATGATCTGCTTCAGCTGGTGGATTATCGCCATAGTGACGCTTGGATGTAAGCACCGTGATACACATTGCACCAACTAGACCTGCAACAGGTGCTGCGGCCCAAGTAAAGATGCGCATTAAGCTAATAACGCCGGACATAGTTTCAGATGCTGGGCGAACCATGCTTCGAACGTGGAATTCAACGCCAACAAAACCGATTACTGCAGTACAAATTACCCACAGAATCGCGGTCTTCTTAACATCAGGCTTTTTCCACCATTGTGGAGTTTGAGGAGTCATTACATCAACCATGGCGCGTTATCCCTTCACCGTAAAGTGGCCGGACATGTAACCCATAGTTGACATTGCATGACCAAAGTTTGCAATCGATCCGTCGCCGCAGGGATATTCGCAGTTCCAGACATACTCACCAGGTCTACCAGTAATGAATGTAAAAGTTGTAACCATTGGTTTAGTTGTGTAACCGGTATCAGGAACATCGGCATCTTCAACTTTTTGCATAGGGACGCTAACAAATAATTCATCTTGCTTAACTGCTAAGCCGTGAATTGTAAATGT
>CAIXDY010000011.1 GCA_903918325.1 uncultured Actinomycetes bacterium | reverse complement strand
TGGCGGTTAAGCGATCCACTACGACTTCAATCGTATGCTTCTCTTGTTTTTTTAATTTAGGCGCATCGGTGAGCGCAACTACTTCACCATCAATTCGCGCACGTGAAAAACCTTGAGTAATCAAATCGGCAAATAGATCGACGAACTCGCCTTTACGTGCACGCACAATCGGAGCTAACACTTGAAACTTGGTAGTAGCCGGCATGGTCAAAATTTGGTCAACAATTTGTTGAGGTGATTGACGAGTAACAGCTTTGCCGCAATTGGGGCAATGTGGTCGGCCTGCTCGCGCAAAAAGAAGACGCAGGTAATCATAAACTTCAGTGATGGTTCCTACGGTAGAGCGTGGGTTTCGATTTGTAGATTTCTGATCGATCGAAACTGCGGGCGATAGACCTTCGATGAAATCAACATCGGGCTTATCCATCTGGCCTAAGAATTGGCGCGCATATGCCGATAATGATTCAACATACCGACGTTGGCCTTCGGCGAAAATTGTGTCGAAAGCGAGCGATGATTTTCCTGAACCAGAAAGTCCCGTAAAAACGATGAGGGCATTGCGTGGAAGTTCAATAGAAACATTTTTGAGATTATGTTCGCGGGCGCCACGGACAATGAGCTTGTCGATTGTCATTAAACTCCCGCCTCTTCCATAGAACGCAACTCCTTCTTTAAAATCTTTATCTCATCGCGCAATCGCCCGGCAACTTCGAATTGAAGATCCCCGGCCGCTGCCCGCATCTGATCAGTGAGGGAGCCTATCAACGCCATTAAATCTTGGCGCGGCAAAGATGTAAGCGCCTTTACATAAAGACCTGCGGTTGTAGCTGATTTCTGGTTAGCCCGCTTATTTGTTGCCATCAGTTCATCAGTATCCTCGGACTCGCGATTGATGAGGTCGGTGATATCGGCAATCTTCTTACGTAACGGCTGCGGATCTACTCCCTTTTCGAGATTGTAAGCAACTTGCTTTGCGCGCCGGCGATTTGTTTCATCGATCGCCTTAGCCATAGATGCCGTGATGTTATCGGCATACATATGCACTTCTCCGGAAACATTTCGAGCCGCGCGTCCAATCGTTTGAATCAATGAGGTTGCAGATCGCAAGAAGCCCTCTTTATCGGCATCCAGAATTGCAACTAAAGAAACTTCAGGTAGGTCTAAGCCTTCGCGCAATAAGTTAATTCCAATGAGCACGTCATACTCACCTGAGCGAAGTTCGCGCAAAAGTTCGACTCGTCGCAAGGTATCCACTTCTGAATGGAGATAACGAACTCGAACACCTTTTTCTTGCAAGTAATCCGTTAAGTCTTCACTCATTTTTTTCGTCAATGTTGTAACTAGTACTCGTTCATTGCGCTCGGCACGAATCGTTATTTCATTGAGCAAGTCGTCAATTTGCCCCTTAATTGGTTTAATCACGATTTGAGGGTCAACTAAACCAGTAGGGCGAATTACTTGTTCAACTACATCACCATCTACTTTTGCCATTTCATATTTACCCGGTGTTGCAGATAAGTAGAGCTTTTGGCCGGTGCGCTCAAGAAACTCGGGAAATTTGAGTGGACGGTTATCTAAGGCGCTAGGTAAACGAAATCCATGTTCAACCAGCGTCCGCTTTCTAGAGGCATCGCCTTCAAACATTGCACCTAACTGCGGAACTGTCACGTGGCTCTCATCAATCACAACCAGGAAATCCTCGGGGAAATAATCTAAAAGACAATTAGGCGCAGAACCGGCGCTGCGATCATCTAGATGGCGGGAATAGTTTTCGATTCCACTACAGAAACCAATCTGTTCCATCATTTCTATATCAAAAGTAGTGCGCATTCGAAGTCGCTGAGCCTCTAGTAACTTGCCCTGCTTTTCAAAAAGGTTGAGTTGGATTTGAAGTTCATCTTGAATATCGCCAATAGCTCGCTTCATCGTTTCTGGGCCAGCGGCATAATGGGTTGCCGGGAAAATATACATCTCGGTTTCATCCCGAATAATCTCGCCGGTTAATGGATGCAGAGTCGTGATTTTTTCAATTTCATCACCAAACATTTCGATGCGAATTGCTAACTCCTCATACATGGGAATGATCTCAATAGTGTCACCACGTACTCTGAAAGTGCCGCGTTCAAAAGCAACGTCATTACGCTTGTATTGAACATCGACGAATTTGCGTAGTAATGCATTTCGTTCGATCTCATCCCCTACGCGCAATTTGATCATTCGATCCACATATTCTTGCGGAGTTCCTAAACCGTAAATACAGGAAACTGTGGCTACAACGATCACATCGCGGCGTGTAAGTAATGAGTTTGTTGCCGAGTGACGTAAGCGCTCGACTTCATCGTTAACGCTTGAATCCTTCTCTATGAAAGTATCAGTCTGTGGAACGTAAGCTTCTGGTTGGTAGTAGTCGTAATATGAAACAAAATACTCAACGGCATTATTGGGAAGTAACTCCCGAAATTCATTAGCTAACTGGGCAGCCAAAGTTTTATTCGGCGCTAAAACCAAAGTAGGCCTCTGGAGTTTTTCAATTAACCAAGCAGTAGTGGCTGATTTTCCAGTTCCCGTTGCACCCAGCAGGACGACATCTTGTTCGCCCGCAGCTATGCGACGAGCGATTTCAGCGATGGCCTCAGGCTGATCACCGGCTGGAACATAATCACTAATTACTTGGAAGGGCTCGACTCGACGTTGAAGTTCTGAAATCGGGCGCATTTGCTAAGCCTACTTTTTAACATCCTTATCCGCGAGTTCTTCCCAGATATTTTCCACTTTACGCAGCAAATCATCTTCGCTGCCATCGTTTTCAATTACAAAATCAGCGATAGATTCACGTTGTTCCCGACTTGCCTGGGCAGCAATGCGCGATTCAATCTCTGAGATGTGTAGACCCCTAGCCCGAAGGCGTGCAATGCGATTGTCCATCGCAGCCTCTACGGTAATTACACAATCAAATCTATCTGCGCCCTTTGTCTCAAATAGCAATGGAATTTCATAGACCAAAGTTTCTCCAGCTTTGAGTGATGCGACCGCTTCTTCGAATTCTTTGCGAATCCAGGGGTGGATCACGCCTTCTAATTTCGCTCTCAAAGTAGGGTTTTTGAAAATCAATTCACCTAACGCACGGCGATCAATATCGCCATTTTTTAGAATGCCGTCCCCAAAAATCATCACTACTTCATCAAATCCAGTTGAACCACGTTCGATAGCTGCACGAGCTAATTGATCAGCATCGATTACTAATGCGCCCAGATCAGCAAAATACTCAGAGGCAAGCGACTTCCCACTTCCTA
>CAIXDY010000010.1 GCA_903918325.1 uncultured Actinomycetes bacterium | reverse complement strand
CGTTGAGCCATCTAGCTGCGGTAGCGTTTTGGCCTGACATACATATAAGTCTACGCTAACTGTTGAACTTTCAACTACTTTGATCGATGAAAGGTGAACCATTGAGTACTGGTTTTTCCTTTGAAATCAAAAGCGCTGCAGAAAACTCATTGGCCCGCGTTGGAACTATCACTACTCCCCATGGTCAGATTCAAACCCCAGCTTTTATTCCGGTGGGAACTAAAGCCACCGTTAAATCCGTCTTGCCCGAAACAATGGCCGACCTTGGTGCCCAAGCTTTATTAGCCAATGCCTACCACCTGTATCTGCAACCGGGCTCCGATGTTTTAGATGAAGCCGGTGGACTAGGCCAGTTTATGAATTGGCCGGGACCAACTTTTACTGACTCGGGCGGCTTTCAAGTTTTATCTCTTGGGGTGGGTTTTAAAAAAGTCTTAGCCATGGATGCCCAAACTTTTCGCCGCGATGATGTGATCGCCGGAAATAAAGAACGTCTAGCCCATGTCGATGATGAGGGTGTCACTTTTAAATCTCACCTAGATGGCTCCATGCATCGCTTTACTCCCGAAATTTCAATGCAGGTACAGCACAATATTGGCGCTGACATCATGTTCGCCTTTGATGAGTGCACGACCTTGCACAATACCCGTCCTTATCAAGAGCTGGCAATGGATCGCACGTTGGCCTGGGCCGTGCGTTGTTTGGATGAACACAAGCGACTTACTGATGAGCGAATTACTAAGCCCTACCAAGCCCTTTTCGGGGTAATCCAAGGGGCGCAATATGAAGATCTGCGCAAGAAAGCGGCCGGCGATTTAGGTGGCCTTGAATCATCGGGCCAGAGCTTTGATGGTTTTGGAATTGGTGGTGCCTTAGATAAGCAATCACTGGGCACAATCGTTTCCTGGGTCAATGGAGTGCTGCCTGAAAATAAACCTAAACATTTGTTGGGTATCGGCGCCCCTGAAGATCTCTTTGTGGGGGTTGAAAATGGAATCGATACATTCGATTGCGTTTTAGCCTCACGAATTGCACGCACAAGTGCGGTGTACACGATGGAAGGGCGTTTTAACCTATCTAATAGCGGTTATAAGCGCGATTTCACGGCCATAGACGATGAATGTGACTGTTACACGTGTACGCACTACACACGGGCTTATATGCACCATGTATTCCGCGGTAAGGAAATCATTGCTGCAACCCTTGCAACCATACATAACGAGCGATTTATCGTGCGCCTGGTGGATCAGATGCGTCAAGCATTACTCGATGGAAATTTTGCCGATATGAAAGCTGATTTCCTAGGCCGATATCTGCACCGCAGTGGCCAATCAAGAGATTAAAACTAGGAAACCACTTTCGGCAAATTCCAATTATATTTAATCGATATTTCACGGACTAAAACTACGGTCAGACCTGCGATTATTGCGGTGGCCACTTCACTCAGATTCAACTCAGACATCACTAGATAAACCAGAGCACCAGCTACGGCACTCGTTCCCACAGTTTCGCGGTGAAGTAAAACTGGTTGTACTTGGCACAAAATATCTCTAAAAAGACCCCCTGCCACGGCGCCAACAATGGCTAATACAAGGGCGGCAAGTACTGGGGCTTTTTCGGTCAAGGCAAACTGGGCACTCGACACAGTTGCAACGCCTAAGCCCAATGTATCTAGCGATAGTGCAAAGCGACCGACCTGCTGTTTTTGCCCAATGGCAATTGTTATTAGGACTGCAGCAATGACGGGGAAAAATAACCACGGGTGCAAAATCCACGGCGGGCGTTGTCCCATAAAGAGATTGCGCAATGTTCCACCGGATACCGATGCGATGGCTGCGATAAATAAAATTCCGCCGTAGTCCAACCCTTTATTTGCTGCAACTCTGGCACCGACTAAAGCAAAGGCAAAAGT
>CAIXDY010000009.1 GCA_903918325.1 uncultured Actinomycetes bacterium | reverse complement strand
GTGGTCACATCATCACTCAGGTTTTCCAGGCGGTTTAACTTCTACTGTGTACGGTGAACTCATCGAGAAGCACCCAACACGTGCAGTTGAAAAAGCAATCAAGGGAATGATTCCTAAGAATCGTTTAGGTCGCGACATTGCATCAAAGCTAAAGGTGTACGCAGGACCAAACCACCCACATGCAGCACAAGCACCAACACCATATGTATTCGATCAAGTTTCACAAATCGTGAAGTAAGGGATGACAATGTCAGAAAACACAACAGCTTTCGATCTCGATGAGGCCGAAGTACCTACTTCATACTCTTCTTCAACTCCAGCACCTGCAACTAATCGCCCAGCAATTAAGGCACCAGGTCGCGGAACAGGTCGTCGTAAAGAAGCCGTTGCTCGCGTTCGCTTAGTTCCAGGAAGCGGCAAGTGGGTTGTTAATGGAAAGACTTTAGAAAACTATTTCCCAAATAAAGTTCACCAACAGTTAGTGTCAGAACCATTCCGCACAGTTGGTGCTGAAAATTCTTACGATGTCTTCGCACGTATCAATGGTGGCGGAGTTTCTGGTCAAGCTGGTGCACTTCGTTTAGGCGTTGCACGTTCACTTAACCAAATCGACGAAGAAGCAAACCGTCCAGCACTTAAGAAAGCTGGATTCCTTTCACGTGATGCACGTGTTATTGAACGTAAGAAGTACGGCCTTAAGAAGGCACGTAAGCGTTCTCAATACAGCAAGCGTTAATTCCCACAATTTAGCGAAGGAGTTCCAATGGCACTCTTTGGTACTGATGGGATTCGTGGCTTAGCCAATCGTGATTTAACTGCTGAATTAGCTCTGGATGTTTCCGTTGCTGCTGCGCATATTTTGGTAGAAAGTTCATCAAATAAAGATCATCGTCCAACGGCAATTGTTGGGCAAGATTCGCGTGCCTCAGGCGAGTTTCTGGAAGCGGCCGTGGTTGCTGGTTTAACGAGTGCTGGAATCAATGTGTATCGCGTAGGCGTATTACCAACGCCAGCAATTGCCCATTTAGTTGCCGAATCACATGCAGATCTTGGCGTAATGATTAGCGCATCGCATAATCCAATGCCAGATAATGGAATTAAGTTATTTGCTCGCGGTGGCGGCAAGTTAGATGATGCAATCGAAGCCCGAATTGAAGCTCGTATGGGTGAAGGTTGGGAACGACCAACAGGAAAAAATGTAGGTCGCGCAATACATGATGATTCCGCCAAAGAACGTTACTTAACACATCTGTTGGCTAGCGTTGAAGTTCCTTTGAAAGGTTTGAAAGTTGTAGTTGATTGTGCAAATGGCGCATCTTCATTTGTTGCCCCCGAGGCGTATCGACGTGCAGGGGCTGAAGTAATTGCAATTTTTAACCAACCCGATGGTTGGAATATTAATGAAGACTGCGGTTCTACTCATTTACATCAACTCCGGGCAGCCGTTCTTAAAGAAGGTGCAGATATTGGAATTGCACATGATGGTGATGCTGATCGTTGTCTAGCTATTGATGCAGCTGGAAATGAAATCGACGGCGATCATATTTTGACGATTTTAGCCCGAGGTTTTAAAGCGCGTGGCAAATTGCAGGGCAATACCGTTGTGGGTACTGTGATGAGCAATTTAGGTTTTATGCATGCGATGAAAGATGCTGGAATTAAGGTTGAGACAACTTCGGTTGGTGATCGTTATGTTCTTGAAAATATGATTGCAAATGATTATTCACTTGGTGGCGAGCAGTCAGGTCACGTCATCATGCGCGAATTAGCTAATACTGGCGATGGAATTTTAACTGCGCTGCAATTAATGCAAGAAGTTGTTCGGACTAAAAAAACTTTACAAGAATTAGCCGCGACCATGGTGCGCTTTCCTCAAGTATTAATAAATGTGAAAGATGTGAAAAAAGAACTTCTGGCAAGCTCTACGGTAATTAGTGCCGCAGTTAAAGCGGCCGAAGTTCGCTTGGCTGATAGTGGTCGGGTTTTATTGCGGGCCTCAGGTACCGAGCCACTCATTAGAGTGATGGTTGAGGCCGCCAGTGATAGCCTTGCGCAAGAAGTTGCTAAACAACTTGCAGATATTGTTAAAAGCGAACTGGGGTAAGTATTTATGTGCGGAATTGTGGGTTACACAGGGCCGCAATCTGCAGTAACCCCACTTATTGAAGGTCTTCGCCGACTTGAATATCGTGGTTACGACTCAGCAGGTATCGCCCTTGGAACACCCGGAAAACTTTTTATTCAG
>CAIXDY010000008.1 GCA_903918325.1 uncultured Actinomycetes bacterium | reverse complement strand
TTGGTTGGTTCTGAGAATTTTTGCTGTGGATAAAAGTATTGGTGCTAGAGTTCAATTACTTAGTCAAAGAGTGCTCCATACTGGAGCTACAGAGCAAAAGCCCTGCAGATTAAATTCTGTGGGGCTTTTGTATGTAATTTTCTTACTTGAAGCGCTTTCGATAGAATTTGCATATGGCTAAGGATCCATCACGTGAGGCGCATTTTCCGCTGATAGAAAAGAAATACGGGCAGAAGATGTCCTATTGGTTTTCGGTGATGAAGGATTTAGCCGATGAAAAATATCCGGCGCAGATTGCATACTTGCGTGAGAACCATGGATTTTCACAGGCGCATGCAAATGCTTTAGTGATGTATTCGCGTGGATCAGTTTCGGCCAAGCGCTTTGATACTCCGGCGCAGTATTACAAAACAATTACTGCCGATCAGGCTAAAACGATGCGATCAATCTTTAAGACAATTGCAACCAAGTATCCAAAGTCCGAGCTTGTAATTGCGTGGAACCAGCCGATGGTAAAGATTGATGGTAACTACGTATTTGGAGCAACGGCTGCTACCAAACATATTTTGATGTCTCCGTGGAGCGCCGATGTAATTGCAGATTTTGCACCAAAGATGGCGGATTTAGTTGTGAAGAAAAAGACGATTGGCATTCCTAATGATTGGGATGTTGATACTAAGTTGATTTTGGCGCTGGTAAAGGCGCGTTTGGCTGAGTGTAAGTAGGCCCGAGGGGATTTATTAATTTCCGCCGGTCACATAATCACGAAGTGCAGTGCGCTCGGAATCAATTTCACTGACATAGCTTTTAACTACATCTCCAATAGAAACGATGGAAAGTAGCGAACCTTCGGCATCTACAACAGGCACGTGGCGAATTCGGTGCTCGGTCATCATGATCATGAGTTCAGCAACCGTGGAGTCTGCGGTGCAGGTAAAAACTTCAGCCGTCATGATGTCGCGAACGTGCATACCTACTAATTGATCGAGCTTGCCTGGCATTGCGCGCACAACATCGCGTTCAGAGACGATCCCATCGATTTTCTTGCCATCACTAGAGACAACAAGTGCGCCAACATGGTGGGAGTTAAGGGAGTTAACTAAATCGTGAATACTTGCATTGGCCGAAATAGTTTCCACACGTTTGCCAGTAATCATGCTGTTGATTTTCATTCTTTGCCTCTCCCTTGCCTGTGAGCGCAATAGTGAACCCCGGGGTGATATTGCGCAATAGGTCAGGAGTCACGTTTGCCAATTCAGGTAAGCCCAGTAAGTTGGGTACATGAAGAAATTCATTGCTCTGGTGCTTGCACTCACCGTCCTGGCGCCGACGGCTGCGTTGGCAATGGGTTCGGGCGATAAATTCTCAGATGCACAGACTGGGCTGACTTATTCGGTTTATAAACCTTCTACAACTTTGGGTTTAGCTGCAGTCACATTTTCATTGCTGCCATGTCAGCCAGGTAAAGAGCAATGGCTATATGCAAAATATGGTGGAACTAAACGTTATCTAGAAATTATGGAAACGATGGCCGGCGTTAAATGTTCGAATCCGGGTCTATCTAAATATTTACGAGTCGCAGCTATCAATGGCGTCAACGCCAAGGTGTATGTGTATTGCGATCCGATGAATGCTGCAGCTTTTAAAAAATGCGGTGTTAATGACATCGCCCGCGTTGGTGGCTATTTAATGTTTACAACTAAAGCGGTGAAGCCATATAAAGGCGCCGAGATTCAAGTTCAAGGTATCGGTGGAATTACATATGCACAGTTGTTAACCGTTGCTAAGGGGCTCAAGACCGTAAAGGCCAGCGGTAAAGCTTTGCCACAAGTAATTGCACCGGTAATGATTGATCCGACAACTACTACTCAAGTTTCAGTAAAACTTGGAAATTCAGTAGTGCTCACGGTTACTGATCCAGCAGTGTGGAGTTCACATATTTTGACTGATGGAATCTTAGAATTTGTGCCCGGCGGTAATCAGGGAACGTATACAACTAATCCGGCTTTCAAAGCGGTAGGTGTAGGAACAACCGTGGTTCACCTGCTCAATTCGACTGATGTCACTAAGGTCTATGAGCTACAAATTACTGTTACCGAGTAACTAAATAGGTATTTTCGATTGGGTTCCAATATCCTTTCGGAATGAAACCGGTCCGTTATTTCCTATCAATGCTTCTTACTGGGGTATTGGTTCTCGTTGGTGTCCAAGCCCTTGCAGCAACCCCAACGATCAAAGCTGGATCAACATGTACCAAGCTTGGAACTAAAACAACATCTAATGCGCTGACATATACCTGCATTAAATCTGGAAAGAAATTAGTGTGGTCGGCTGGAGTTCCTGTTGCTCCAGCGGCTCCACAATCTGGTGACGATTTAGTTTTAACTACTCCTTCTTACGTTCCAACTCCACCTGCAGGCGGAACTGATGAGTATCGATGTTTCTTGCTTAATCCAAAATTTAAGAGCACTACATTTTTGAAATCTGTTTCTATCACGCCAGATAATTTGATGGTTTCACACCACGGAATTTTGTATCGGCTCACCTCAAATAACGTGGCAGCGGCACAATCTTTAGATGCTCAAACATCTGAAGCTGGTTGGCCATGCTTTGGAGATACTGGAATTTCAGGCGCAACTGCATTCTCTCCAGCGGCACCTTCGAGTTGGATTTCTTTCTGGGCACCTGGCGGTAATTTTAAGTCATACCCAGCAGGCACCGGAATGCAGTTAGCAGCCGGAGATCAATTTATTTTGCAGTCACATTTTATGGTTATGCCTGGGCATAGCAGCAGTGAACTTAAGGCATCAATGAAAGTTGGTTTGAATTTTGCAACAAATACTGTTGCCGAATTAAAGACCATGCTGATTGCTGCGCCAATTGAAGTTCCTTGCGGAGCAAATGAGTCAGGTCCATTGTGTAATCGTGATGCGGCGATAGCTGATTTAGTGAAACGAACTTCAGATAAAGCAGCGGTACAAGAGGCTGGGCTGTTGCTTTTCTGCGGTAAGAATCCAGCTAAACCAGTTCCAAGTGCAACATCTGACTGTTCCCAGCGAGTGAATTCGCCAATAAAGATTTATGGTGCAACCCCGCATATGCATCAGCTGGGCAAAACAATCACAATTACTTATACAAATGGGGCAACTGGAAACACAACGGTGATGTCTTCCAGACCTCAGTGGAACTTTGATAATCAGCGAACTGATTGGCTAACAACACCTATTTCCGCCGTCGCTGGTGACAGCGTCACCGTGACATGTACCTATGATGTGGGTTTGCGCCAATTACTTCCACTGTATAAGAATTTATCGCCGAACTATGTTGTCTGGGGTGAAGGTACCCGTGATGAAATGTGTTTAGCGATTGTTAACTATACAAATTAGAACCGCAGTAGAAAGCAAGATGATTGCGATAACTGCCGATGGTGCTTTACCAACTCTTTGAGGTAATCCCCCGATATTACTTTCGCGATCTTGCTTAAGATCTTTCAGCACATTGAGAAAATGAAATGCCACGCCGATTAAAGATCCACCTAATAAAACCCACATGGGTGGAATGCGATTAACAGCTAGGTAGACCGACGCGGGCAGCGCTGCGCAAGCAATTGCAAAGGGTAGAAATGAAAAGATGGAGAACTTAAAGTAAAAGTTATAAGCGATGCCACAACCGACACCTAATAAGTAAACCAATCCCCCTTTAAAACCCAAGGGACCAACTAAGATTGCTGCAGCGGCAATTGGTAAAAGCAAAAAAGTAGTGTGATGAAGTTGAGTGGGCGTTAACGTGCCGGCAACAAGTGGTTTGTTAATGCGCTTATGTGCCACATCATCGGCGAAGTCATAAAGATCATTACTCCAACCAATAAGTAATTGACCTAGAAAAACGGTGAAGGCAATACCGTAGGCCGGACCTTCCCACCACAGTTGTACGCCAAGAATGAAGGCGATTGCAGTAACAATCATGGTCGGCCCGAAGTGCGCCGCTTTTAAATAAGCCTTAAGGGTTAGCAATCGCACGCTTCATCCACTGCTTCAGAAGGTGCAACATCCATTGCTGGGCTACGTCTAAAGAAACCACTTGGCTTTAAATGAAAACCGGTTCGCTCTACCGGCATAACTGGCCAATCTTCGGTGCGCGGAATGTGATTAGTTCCAAATACATGCCAGAGAACTACATCGGTGTTTTCAGTGGAACGATTATTTTTTGTCCATTCTGGCAAACCCGCGCCGCCTTCATGTTGGAATGGATAATCACCGGCGGGATAACGCTCGGCTTCGACATTGGGAGTAACCCAAAGATGGCTATACATAAAGCCTGCGCGCTTACCCAAAACGGATTCACGGTGAGCTAATGGATACGTTGTGTGGCCGGGAATTAATTTATATCCAATGCTGTGGCCAACATGGTTTTTCTTGTTGGGATTAACAATTTTCCAGAAACGACTCTTTATAGGATCAACTAAACGTTGGGCATTACTTTCATTAGTTAAAACTGTTTCGCGGGTCTCATAAGCCCCACCGTAAGGATTCTTTTCACCGATTGGGTGGGCAAAAGACTCGATTTCAACAACACTGTTGTTTGTGCCATCGATATCCAAATCCATTCGCGCACACAAAATATGTTGGTGATACGGCGCCCACAACCCTGGTTCAAGTTCAGTGGCCGATGGATGATCCGCGCCTGGTTTATCGGCTAGCGTCAAAACAATTCCAGTGAGTTTTGCTTCAAATTCGATAGAGCCATCTTGATAGAAATACCAGAAGTAGCCGTATTCATAGTTGTTCACGGTAACTATGGATGAAGCCACAAAGCGGCGACCACGGCGGACTTCGGTATGGCCATCAACATCTACGTGCTTCCAAAGAATTCCAAAATCTTCTTCATGCATGCAGATGGCATTTTTAATGGTGCGCACCGTGCCATCACCTTCAGTAACAGCAGCATCTAAGTAAACAATTTCACCTAAACAGTCGCAGCCAAGTGTGAGTGAATTAGTGAAGTTACCTAAACCAAATTCACCCGTATCAAAAGCATTTTTACGGTAGGCACCTTGAGCTGGATCGCCGTAAGGAATAACTAATTCAGCAATAGATAAGCGGTGGGCAATTTTGCGGGCTTTGCCTTCATCGGTGAAATGCACATCGTGAATGACTAAACCTTCGCGTTGATCAAAGCCGATTCGAAAAGACCAACGTTCCCATTTAATATTCCAGCCGTGAACATCAAAGGAGGCACCGTCAGGTTGATGAATCATTAACTCTTTAAGTTTTACGCTCCCGCCAGTTTGGCTTTCGCGATAAGGCCCAGGTGTTTGTGGAATCGCAATGTCGGCATTGTCTTCAAGGCCCACAACTTCTTCGGCATCGATATCTACAATTGCATGCAGACCGTGAATCGGGTGGGCATAAAAATTTGCATCAGGTGTTGGCTGGTGCCACATCGGCGTCCAAATTAAACGGCGACCATCATCTAAATGCGCAGGGATCTGGGCACCAATTGGCCAAGTCTCCATGTGAACAGTTGTGATGTCGTTTATTCCACGGCGAGCAAGGGCATCTTTAACGGATTGATCGCGGCGCACTACATCTAGTGCAACAGCCGATTCAACAACACTTACTGGAGACTTAGCGCCAGGTATTTCTTTGAACTCTTTAGCCACACCTTCGGTAGTAATGAGACCTTCGCTAACAACTGCTTTCTTGCGATCCCAAATAGTTACTCGAGCGGTTCGATCTAGTTTTTTACCTGAAGCAAGTTCGGCCTTAGTCGGTTCATGTAGTTGCAGCATTGCAAAAAGATGATGTGCCTGGAGCTTCCACGCTTTGCGTGCATGAGCAACGATCAACTCTTGTTCAGCATGGCTGAGTGGATCAAGGGGGTGCGCATATAAAGACATTGCGAAAGTATACGTACGCAGCCCGATAATCGTAAAAAAACCCTGCGATTCCATAGATAAAAAATGCATAAACCCGTACCGTTACCGACGAAGTTACATATGTCTAAAGGAGAGAAGACATGGGTATTAATAATGTTGCGTCGGCTGATTTAACTACACGGGCTGCAGTCAATGAAAAACTCAAACTTAAACGCCATTTTGGCCGATTCGATATGTTGGCATTTCTTATCTGTGCCATTGTCGGTGTTGACACACTTGGTCAAGTTGCAGCTGCGGGTGCACAAGGCTTTTTATGGTTAGTTTTTCTAGCAATCTTTTTCTTTCTTCCTTACGGCTTACTTGTTGCCGAACTTGGATCGGCTTTTAATGATGAAGGCGGTCCATATGTATGGAACCGAATGGCTTGGGGACGTCGGGTAGCTGGTATGAACTCAATTTTTTATTGGTTCGCAAATCCAGTGTGGGTAGGTGCCACATTAGCACTGCTGTGTATTGCAGCAATTCAAAACTATATATTCCATTTTGCCGATGGCAGCTTCTGGTTTTATGCAGTTGCTTTAATTTTTATTTGGTTTACTGCCATAACGTCCATGATCTCATTTGGTATCGGAAAGTGGATTCCAACGATTGGTGCAATCTGTCGAATTATTCTTATCGGTATTTTTGCAATTACAACATTGATTTACGCCGCAAAAGA
>CAIXDY010000007.1 GCA_903918325.1 uncultured Actinomycetes bacterium | reverse complement strand
GCAAGTGGCATTGCAATCGAGCGATAAACGCGCCAATGATTTGCACCGTCGATGCTGGCAACTTCAAAAAGTTCCTTTGGCAAGTCTTTAAAAAATGCAGAAATGATGAAGACTGAGATAGGTAACGTGAGTGCAATATTCACCAGAATGAGTCCATAAAGCGAGTTATTCAAATGCAACTTAGTAAATAAGGTAAAAATCGGAATGATATTAACTTGGCCCGGGATAGCTAAACCAATTGAAAACATAGCGAAAAGAACTTTTCCGGTGATGGTAATTGAACGAGCAATAGCAAAAGCCACCATGCTGGCTAATAAAATCGTAATCGCCACCGAAAAAACTGCGACAAAAACTGAGTTCTTAAAGGGAGTCCAAACGTTTCCGGTTGCGATAAGTGTTCTGAAGTTGTTGAGATTCCAGTGCTGTGGCAACGCTAAAGGCTTAGTATAAATTTCAACATCCGACTTAAAAGAACCCAAAATTACGATAGAACTTGGAATTAGTATTGCTGCAGCAAAAATAGTCAGCATCGAATTCTTAAAAACTTTGTAAATCATCGCTTAGTCCCGTCATTAGTTTTAAGGACACGGCGTTGTAGCCACGTTACTAGCATTACTAATATCACTAAGAAAATTGTCTGTGTGGCTGCATAACCAAACTTGTATCCAACAAATGCCGTGTTATAAACCATCGTTACCAATAAGTCCGAAGAATTGAGCGGACCGCCCTGAGTCATGGCATAAATTAAATCGAAGGCGCGGAAGGTTTGAATTGTTGTGTAAGCAACTACAACGGCAGTTGTAGGAAGCGCCATCGGCCACGTGACATTTTTGAATTGCTGCCAACGTGTAGCACCATCAACTTCAGCTGCTTCATAAAGCTCGGCCGGAATTTGCTGCAAACCAGCAACATAAATAACCACCATTTGACCTGTATGGAACCAAATTTGTGTGAAGGCGACTGCATAAAGAGAATATTTAGAATCACCCAGCCAGTTGAGGGCAAATTTATCAAGGCCAATAGCTTTTAGCGTTGCATTAATAAAACCGTAGTTCGGATCATATAAAAATGTCCAAATCAGGCCTACGGAAACCGATGAAAGAATTGTTGGGAAAAAATAGACTGTGCGTAAAAATATTGTCGTTTTAGTATTTTTAGTGAGAAAAGTTGCAAAAAGTAGGCCTAAACAGGTCTGAAGTACTACAACGATTAACGTAAATCGTATGTTATTTCCTAAAACTTTAAGGAAAAGATCATCATTGGTGAGCAAATGAATAAAGTTAGTCAATCCAACAAATTTAGGTTTAGTTACACCATCCCAGCGCTGTGTTGAATACAACAAGTTGGAGAGTGCTGGATACAGATAAAGAAATGAATAAATAGCAATTGCTGGAAAAGCCATCAACCATAAAATCTTTGAATCCTTCTTTTTTCTTTTGCGCGCGCCAGAAGCACCCTTGCCATTACTGGCAAGGGTGCTCTGGGTACGAGCTAAAGAAGTAACTGATTACTCCTTAAGAAGACAGACCTTGTTTGATGGTCTTAGAAGTATCTGTCAGTGTTTTCATAACATCGGCGCCACCTGTGATTGCAATCAATGCATCTTCAAGTGGGTTACGGACGTTGTTGACGTTGTTGAACAAGAAGCGTGGTGCAAGTAATAGCTTCTTACCCATGATGTCAGATGTGTTCAATAGATCGACGTTAGCTGAGTAGTCAACGTTGATAATTGAAACGTGCTGTGAAGTTCCAACAGCATATGCTTGAGCATTTTCAGCTTGAGCAAGGAATGACATGAATGATGCTGCAATCTTCTGATCTGATGATGAAGACTTAGCATTAACACTCAAGATGAATGTGTTATTTGTGATTCCCTGATACAAAGGCTTTGTATCAACAGTGATCAGTGACATCATCTTCATCTTTCCTGACATTGCTGGGTTGAGCTTTGTAACTGTGCTCATACCAAATGTTCCAGTTGGATAAATTGCAGCCTTACCAGCAGCAAAATCAGCTGGAGCAACGGTGTCGTTGTAACCAGTTGGGTTTGCTGGGAAGCAACCTGCATCTGTCATTGCCTTGTACTTGTTAGCAATTTCAACGAACCAAGGCTCAGTTAAATCAGCCTTGCCTGTATCAATTGCTGTAATACGAGCAGTCAATGTTGCTAGATCTGGTGCTGAGTTCATCAAGAATGAGTTGATGATCTGACCCGCGTTACCGCGAGTAGCTCCTGGCCAAGCAAATGGAATGTATCCCGCAGCTTTTGCAGTCTTGCAGAAAGCAAGAGTCTGTGTCCAAGTTGTTGGAACTTTCCAACCATTCTTTGCAAACAATTCTGAGTTATACAAAGGATTGTTAAACAGTGATTGGTAAGGAAGGCCATAAACAACGCCATTAACGATTCCTGGTGTCAATGCGCTTTGAATGACGTTCTGCTTAATAAAGCGTTGATTTGCAAGACTTGCAAGCATTCCGCCAGCGTAGAACTGATTGAACTGTCCACCGCGGCTAGTTACAAAGAGTGCAGCTTTCTTGTTTGCGCTGATCTTTGCGTATGCCAAGTTGGTGTAATCAACTGAGCTCATAATTACCTGGTTGATATATGTTCCAGGATATTTCGCCTGGTACTTATCAATGATTGCCTGTAATACAACTTTGTCTTCTGGGCGCCAGTGATGGAACTCAATTGTTCCCTTTGGCGGTGTTGATGTTCCAACAGGTGTTGCATTATCTGCACCAAGGCGAACACGTTGCCATGTCAGCTTTCCGTTTGTACCTGTGGCGCAAATAAGTGATGTAGTCATTTGTCCAGTGCTGACACCTTCAGTTGTACATGCCTTGCCGAAAGTTGGAGCATCAGCAGCGTGTGCAACCGCAAGTGGAGTAATTACAAGTGCCGTAGCAACTAATGCAACTACACCAGCACGGAGTGAAGCAAAGGTACTTAGTCCTTTAGTTTTCATTTTTATCCTTGCTTTCCGAGGGTTAGATTGTTGTTTACCATTCTGTGAGGGGTATCCCTAACTTGTTTGCCAATTGACGAATACCTGGTCGCACATCGATCCATGAAATGACCAAGTGGTGCGGATATCCGCCAGTGACGATTCCATTCACTAAAGCAGCTGCATCAGGTTCAGTGATAACAGTTGCTGTATTGCCTTGGAAGTGATTGGGAGCAGGGATTGATTCCCCTCGGCTCACAACCATGCGAAGACCCGTGCGGTTGCTCGGATCCACATCCCGATCAATACGAAACAGTGTTACTGGTCCGGTCTTGAGCGGAAAATTACCTGCAACGCCTAATTTGCGATTGCAGTGGGTTGATTGAGTAGCATTTTTTGGATCAGCAGCAAGTTTGGTTGCCGCAGAACCGCAGTGCCATAAACGAACTAAACCTTGTGCAGCATCGAGATCGACAATATCTACAAGATAGTTTTCATCAGAGCCTAAAGATTCGCAGACCATCATTGTGACCGCGCCAAGTACATCGCGTTCGCATGTGGTTACGGTGCCGCGGTCTGAAAGTCGGCCAAGTGATGAACAAATACAAGCGCCTAAATCTGTTGGAAATTCAGGCCAGCAACGAATTGCAATTGCATCTAATAACTCTTCTGCACGCCATTCATCAAGGGCAACCTCTACGCCATAAACTTTTTTTGCTTCTTCCACATTTACGGAGGCCAATGAAGGTTGGGCCGCTACAGCGCCGGCATATGCAAGTTCGCGCGCTTCTTCTTTAACTTCTGAGATTCTTCCAAACGCATCGTCAATCGAAATTTGCCGAATATCTAAACCAAAAAGTGATCGAATTTGTTGAGCATCATAAACGCACGGTGTGAATCCAATTGGTGCCTCACCAACTGCGCCAATTTTTTTACCTTTTAACCATTGCAGCGCAGCATCAGCCTCGGCAACACTTCCTAATTCACCAATTTTATTTTTTGGGGAAGTTGCTTCAGGTAATTTTCCGGCGAGCGCATCTTTAATTGCACTTCGTACTTGTGGTTCATCGGCATTGCCATGTATGTGGCGAATTGATTGACCTGCATTCATTAAGGCATGCGCGGCAAGGTTTACGCCACACATTGAATTTAATTTAAGTCGCTCGCCAACTGCTCCAGGTTCGCGCATTGACCAACCTAGAACTGGGCCCTTAACTTTTCCAAGAAGTTCTACTGCGGGAGAGGCGTCAGAAAAAGATGCCATGAAAAGAATATGTAGATCTGCATCAGGTAGTTTCACTGCAGCCACATCATCGGGCGTCATAACTAACTCTGCCGGTCCGACCACAGTTGCACCGAGTTCAACGAGCAAAGCTCGCGCACTATCAAAATTAGCCTGGGCACAGGTGAGATCAAATGTAGGACGCGCTAGCGCGACCAGAGCGACAGTGCTCATTCAACCCCCAGTGGTAAGACCTCTTGGCTGAGGGTGCCACGCCAAATCATGCGCGTCAATGTCAAAAACGCTGTTTTGCGCTTCGTTATAGGACTGTAATGCGCCTTAGTTCTGGAGCAAAAATGGTCTGGTCCGACCATTGACCTCAAAAACCGGCCATTGAGCGTCAAAAGTCAGGATTTTTGGGCCCGTGGTTGTGGCCAGGATGGTGTCTTCAGCTTTCCAACCTTTACCCGTTGGGTTCCATGCAATCGGCTGGTTGTTTGCGATCAAGCGCGCAGATGCCTGGTTAGCTGGCCAATCTCGGGGCAAGTAACCCGTTGGTCCACCTTGGTGATGCTTAGTCCACTCATCAGCATCAAAACCATTTATTGGATAGGCGGCAATCGCAGCTTCAATTGGATTAGCAAATGAATGACCGACAATCGTTGCATCCAACATGGCGGCTTCTACTTTAAAAATAGCTTCATACTCTTTAATAAGTGCATCCGAAACCTGGCCAAAAGTAACAATACGAGTGGCTGATGCAATGAGGCCTTTACGTTTAGCGCAAATAGATGCCGAAACTCGATTACCAACCACGGCACTTGTTGGAAGCGGATGCCTAAATTTATGAACTCGATCTGCGCCAGCTACTCCAAGAAAAGCAATCTCTAAATCTGCTTGCCACAGGGCATGTGTGATTAAACCTGCAACATCAATTTCACGATCAGAACTTTCAACTTGCTTCATTGCATTACCCAACGCAACTGCTGCATCCGTACATATTTCTTGATAACGGGCAACATCAGCATCAATTAATGAAGCTCGAATCATTTCAATTTCATTATTTAAATCAATCCGATCGGCACCTGGCTGATCAGTTCCCACTTTTGAACCAGTTGGCAACGCAGGATCACGTCCTTCAGACCACTTGATTGCGTTAACCGTTACCTCACTTGGAAGTTCTTCAGCGATTAGGCGTGGTGCTTCAACAACATTAGTAACTGCTGTCGCTGAATCCTGGGTAATAATTAAATCAAAACAAGCGGCGTCAATGGTTGTTGGCACATGCGCACGACCAGCAATAGCCCACGCCAGATTAGGATTACGGCGCAAAACAATTGACTCTAAATTCTTTTGTGCCATGAGCCTGCGAAGTGGCTCCATACGCTCATTAAATGCGCTCATGAACTCAATCTACAACCTTCCTGCTTGATGCACTCGCTTCAAAAACTCCTGAGTCTTTGGATTCTTAGGCGCATGTAAAACATCTTGTGCAGAACCGCGCTCAAGGATATTTCCAGATTCTAAAAAGCAGACCTCGTCCGCTACTTGAGTGGCAAAGCCCATTTCATGGGTCGCAAGAACCATTGTCATTCCATCGCTCTTTAAATCGCGCACGATGCTAAGCACTTCATTAACTAATACCGGATCAAGGGCTGAAGTAATTTCATCTAATAGAAGTAGACGTGGATTTAAAGCAAGAGATCTAATGATTGCTACTCGCTGTTGTTGTCCCCCGCTGAGTCGATCTGGATATTGATCAGCTTTATCGGCTAAATCAAATCGCTTGAGCAAAGCTAATGCCGCAGTAACTGCTTCATCCTTATTTTTACCCTGAACTTTCATTGGCGCCAAAGTAATGTTTTCTAGAACACTTTTATGTGGGAATAAATTAAAGGATTGAAAAACCATTCCAAGTTTGCGGCGAATCTCATCCACATTAATCAATGGATCGGAAATCTCTTCGCCATCCAGAAAAATCTGACCATCATCAATTGATTCCAACAAGTTGATACAGCGCAAAAGTGTTGACTTGCCAGAACCAGAAGCGCCAATTAACACGGTAGCAGTGTGCTCAGGAACTGCAAGCGATAAGTTATTAAGCACTAGCTCGCTATCAAAAGATTTCCTAATATTTGAAATTTCTAGAACATTGGCCATTAGATGACACCCTCTGAACTCTGGGCATTAGTGCGCTGGCGAATGGCTCTATCGGTGTACCTAGTCATTGGAATTGTTATGAGTAGGAACAAGATCGCTGCCACCACATAAGGGGTGTAATTAAAGGTTCGGCTGGCATTAATTTGTGCAGCCCGCACGGCATCGGTTACACCAAGAATGGATACCAAACCTGTGTCTTTTAACAGTGAAACAAAGTCGTTGAGAAGTGGCGGTACTACTCGGCGAATTGCTTGAGGCAGAACCACATAACGCATTGTTTGGCCTGAAGTTAAGCCAAGTGATCGAGCAGCTGCGCGTTGGCTGGGATGTATCGAGAGAATTCCACTGCGAATAACTTCGGCAACGTAGGCTGAATAAGTAAGAACTACCGCCACGGTTCCAAGAAAAATTACATTACTGGGGATTCCTTTTAAACCAAGGGCCGGAACGCCAAAGCCCACTAATAGAATTATCAAAATCAATGGAGCACCGCGAAAAATATCAACGTAAGCGGTTGCAATAAATCTAAAAGGTGTCAGCGCGGGTGACTTTGTAGTTCTTAGTAAGGCCAGACCTAGCGCAATCACACCAATGCAAAATCCACCGATAAATGTCAGTTGAAGATTTATCCATAAGCCAGCAATAACGGTTGGAAAAACTTTGCGGCCATAACCTAAATCAAAAAATGTCTTTTTAACGACGGCCCAACCGGGTGATGTGATGGTGATACTAATTAACGTTCCAAGAACAAGTAACGATGAAACTGCAGCAATTAATGCTTGCCGTCTGCTGATGCGTCGCCGAGCTTGCTGGCGTTCTACTTCACGTGAGCTTGGCGACCAAGCAGAGTTCATTCGCTCTGACATGGTCGCCAAACTACCGTGTTTACTTCTTTTTTCCGCTTATGGCTTTAATACTGGCGCGCCAGCATCAGTTGCTAACCACTTATCAGTGATCGCTGCCAACGATCCATCCTTAGTAATTGCATCAACTGCAGCACTTACGCAAGAAGTTAACTTGCTGCCCTTAGATAGCAATAGACCAAATTGATCACCAGTTCCCGTTGAAGGCAACTGTCCAACGATGATTCCATGTGGAATTTCAACGCCAGATAAGTAGAAAGCAGTTGGAAGATCTACGACCAATCCATCAATCTGCTTATTCTTTAGTGCAGAAACACCTGCAGCGTTGTCATTGAATACCTGTGGCTTAGAGCCAATTTGATTGCTAATAGCATCAAGTGAAGTCGTTCCAACTGCAGCACCTAACTTTGCTCCTTTGAGGTCAGCGATTGAAGTTTTGCCATCAATCTTGCTGCCCTTGAAAGAAACGATTGCTTGAGGTGCGGTGTAGTAAGGAGATGAGAAATCAACGGCTTTTTGGCGATCAGGCGTGATTGAGAACTGTTGCAAATTGAAGTCAAAGTTCTTTGCGCCAGGTGTTACTGCGCTATCAAAAGTAGTACGAACCCAGACAACGTCGGTAGTTGCAAATCCAAGTTGCTTAGCAACTGCATATGCCACTGCACCTTCGAAGCCATTTCCTGTTTCTGGCTTGTCATCAATGATCCATGGGTAATAAGCAGGTTGCCCTGTAGCAATAGTTAATTTGCCTGATGTAACCGTTGCTAGATCTGCTTTGGCACATGAAGCTGCTGCACTGCTAGTTGCTGAATCGCTTTTAGCGCATCCAGATAAAGTAAGCGCGGCTGCAATCACTACAGCTGCGAAAATTCCAAAACGTTTCTTCACGATAGCTCCTAAAAAGTGGATGGATATAAAGCGAAGGCTATTGAGAGGTTAATCAGATGTCTACACGCGAGTAATACGCAAAAAGCGAATCGCGTGGATTGGCTTTTATTGGTGGCGGGTGAAGGATTTGAACCTTCGAAGGCAGAGCCGGGGGATTTACAGTCCCCTCCCATTGGCCGCTCGGGCAACCCGCCAAGGCTTTCTATGCGACCGGGTAAGGGTACAGGAGCGGTCCACTAACTCGCTAATTGGCTCTTGTCCGACAACTGACCTTTAATTAAGCCATGCAATTGCGCCGAAAGCCAGTACTAATTGGCCTTGCAATTATTGTTGCGATTTCGGGGGCAACCTCCGGCACTGTTTTGTATGAATACATTCAAGATCATAAAGCTCTCCCACCAGTTCCATCTCACACAGATATTACAAATCAACCGATGCGAACTTTTGAACAATCCCTTGCTACTAAAACACCTGCAGATGTTTCTAACTATTCAGATTCTTCATGCACGAAACTTTCACCGACCTGGGTTGCTGATGAAAATGCACAACAAGGCGTAGCAATGACGGTTAAGGATTGGAAAAAACTTAACTTACAAGGTGCTGCCGGAAGTGCGCTCTGGCTCAATAAAACTTCGGGTGGTTGTGGCGACACAATTGATATCCATGCATCTTTATATGGAATTAGCGCCGATACATTTCACACAGGAACACGAAGTATCGAGGCTCTGCGAATTGGTTGGTATCAAGGATCTGGTGCTCGACAAATCTGGGATTCTGGGCCGATAAATTTAAAGGAAAGAAAGATTAGCTATCCGCGAGATGCCACTCGAATGATCGAAACTAAGTGGCCAACTACGGTGCGCTTAAAGTTAGATCAACATTGGGTCCCCGGTTTTTACTTATTCATCACACGCTCTTTTGATGGCACTATTGAAAATGCTGCGCCATTTGTTCTGCATAGTCCATTAGGTAGTTCAAAATTAATGCTGATGCATTCATTTATTACATGGAATACCTATAACACTTTTGGTGGGCGATCAGGTTATTTCGGTGTGGGTGCTACAAAAACCGAGCAACGAAATGATCGCAGCCGTGTTGTTTCTTTAGACCGACCAATCGTCGGAAGCGGTGGTTTTAGTATTCACCGTGATGCTGTTTCATTAGTGCAGTTCATTGAAAAAGCAGGAATTAACTATGACCAGTACTCAGATTT
>CAIXDY010000006.1 GCA_903918325.1 uncultured Actinomycetes bacterium | reverse complement strand
GAGAAAGTCTTTTTCCTATTGTCAGCAGTGTTTATTGCCTACGTTGTGGCTGGTTTTATGGCACACCCTGACTGGGGTCAAGCGATGCATGGGGTTTTTGTTCCGACAATGCCGTTCACTCATGACGCAATTTATATTGCAACGGCAACCCTTGGTACAACCCTTGCTCCGTGGGGCTTAGCTTTCATTCAATCCTATGCCGTTGATAAACGTTTGACCCGCGATGATCTCAAACTTCTTCGCATCGATGTTTGGACCGGTTCCCTTTTAACTGGAATCATTGGTTTCTTCGTCATCATCACGTGCGCCGCCACGCTAAATAAAGAAGGCGCTACGAACATTACCGATGCCGCTCAAGCTGCCCGCGCATTAGAACCACTGGCTGGAACTCTAGCTAAAGCTCTATTTGCTATTGGTCTTGTCGGTGCAGCTCTGCTGGCTGCATCTATCTTGCCACTTTCAACTGCATATTCAGTTGGCGATTTAACTGGCCAGCCTGCTGCTCTTGATGATGGCCCAAAAGAGGCGCCGCTGTTCTATGCCACCTTTGGCTTAATGACGGTTTTTGCGGCAGGTTTAATTCTTCTTCCAGGAATTCCATTAATTAAAGTTTTGGTCCTAACGCAAATTCTCAATGCTGTTCTACTTTTGCCTTTATTGATTTTTATGTATGGAATTTCAGCCGACCAACGTTTAATGGGTGAATTTACATCTACGCAACGTATGCGCATTGTCTATGGATCTATCATTTCTTTGATCGCTATCTGCGTGCTTGCGCTGCTGTGGTTTACGGTTCATCCATAATATGCAAGAGCGCATTGCAATTAGAGATGCAAACGAAAGTGACATTAGCTCGATTACCAATATATATAATGACGTTATTGCGTCGAGTAATGCCATCTATCGAGAAGATTCGGTTCCTGAAAGCGAACGATTAATTTGGTACCTTGATAAAAAAGCAAATAATTTCCCAGTTATCGTTGCCGTATTAAACGAGAAAGTTATTGGATATGGTGTTTTTGGTACATTTCGTTTCGGCGAAGGTTATAACCACACTGTCGAGCACAGTGTGCATGTAGCCAGTGATCACCGAGGACGCGGCATTGGCAAACAAATTCTCGAGCGCTTAATTTCGCTAGCAACAGAGCAAAAACGCAGAGTAATGGTGGCGGCAATTGACTCTACAAATGTCGGATCTATTGCTCTCCACCTCAAATATGGTTTTGTAGAAACAGCTCGAATGCCTCACGTTGCACAAAAGAAAAATGAGCTACTTGATTTAGTTTTGATGCAGAAAGCCCTTTAATATTTGCGGGCAATACTGGCGTACGAAGAAGCTAGTGGATCTTCAATCTGGCTAAATGGTCGCGCAGTTGCACGAGTCAACAACAAATCTGCTAACTGTGGATTGCGAGCCAGAATTGGACCGTGCATATACGTCCCGAAGACATTGCCTAGTACTGCGCCATCGCTTTTACCATCACCATTTCCATACCCGGAACTTACTTTGGCAAAAGCTTGTGCTGAGCTACCCAAAGTTGTTGTGCCGGAATGATTTTCGAAACCATTCAATTCCAAATTTAGAATGGAACAACGTGCTTTGACTTCTCCAACACAGCGCTTCTTGCCTCCAGGATTACTTTCGACATCAAGAAGACCTAAACCCTCGACTTTGGCGCCGTTAGCCCAAAAGGATTGACCGATTATTTGAAAACCGGCACACACTGCCAAGAGCACCGCTCCATCTGCTATGGCCTCCTGCAAATTATTTTCGCGCCGAAGTGCCTCTAGTGAAAGTAACTGTGCAGAATCTTCCGCACCTCCTAATAAGTAAATATTTCCATTACGGGGAATCGACTGTTCGTAGGTGACATCGGTGATCGTGGCCGCAATCCCATGAAATTTAGCTCGGAACGCCAATACTTCGGCGTTACCTTGATCCCCATATGTACCAAGTAATTCATTATGAATTCGAATGATTCGAATGTTGCTCATGAAGCCACCAACCCAAAAAATGCTGTGTAAGCCGCTAAGACTTCGACTTTATCCGTGGAGGCAAAGTGAGAAAAGGCTGACGCAGAATTTTTTTCTAAAACGCTATTAATGCCCGCCACATGTAGTCGATAAGCCATATCGATAGCCCGTTCCCCACAAACAACCACTTTCTTTCCACGCAGAGCCTCAAATGAAACATCCCAAAGCCACGACGTGTCGATTCCATCCACTTCGCGAGCATTCAGAATGAGGACAACATTCGCACTTTTAAGACCAGCTAACGCTTCACTCCAGGAAGCTGGATTCTTTACTAGCCGAATAGAGCTTGAGATTCCGGAAATTTTCTTTTCGACCGCACGTTCCAAATTTTTAGTATCAAAAATTATTTCCGGTGCGCCCATCTGTGCGCCAGCAATATTGGCCAGTTCGGCATTTCGATACGCCGCAGAACCTGGATTTCTATTCACCTCAGCTTTGGCATTGGTCAATCCGCACGCACAAGAAAAGCCAGAACTATTCCACTGCAAATATTTGCCGCACCCTGGGCACACTGCGCCGTCACTGTGATGACGGCCTCCAAAGGAAACACAAATCTTTTTCTGCGCATCGCTTAAAGCAAATGCAATGAATGGATCATCCACGTCCCCGATAAATATTGTGTCAGGTGCGGTGTCCACGGCGTTCTTCCAGCGTTGTGCAACTTTTTTGACCTCATGCATTCGATGAAGTTGGTCGCGTGAAAGATTCAACAGCACAACAGCACATGGTGTCGTTTCGGCAATCAATCGCGGTAGGTATAGCTCATCAACTTCCAGGACCGCGTATTCTGATGACTTCATCAGCGTGGTGGCACTTCCCCGGTCTAAATTCGAACCCGAGTTATTCGTAACAGTTGTCCCACATTGGGAAATCAGTTGAGCTAATGCCCTCGTCGTTGACGTCTTGCCATTTGTTCCAGAGACTAAAACTATTTTACGATTTTTTGATAATGCAATAAGTGCTTTGGGATAGAGTGTTAATAGAACTTTTCCGGGAATAGTTTCACCTGATCGGCGAAGAATTTTTTTGGAGAGAAAGCCAGCCAGGGCCGCAATTCGCAAGCTGAAATTTAATCTCACAATCAAATCGTATTACTTTTAGTGCATTAACTATGGACGTTGGAGATCGGCAAGAACAATCTTGCCCATCTGGCGCATCGCTTGCCAGGCATAGGCAGATACTTCTGAATCGGCATGATTGAGATAATCATGCATCTGCCGCGGACTCACTTGCCAACTCACTCCAAAAGGATCAACACACCATCCGCATTGGCCAGCTTGCCCATCTTTAGTCAACGCATTCCACAAGCGATCGGTTTCTTCTTGGCCATCACATGAAATCGAGAGTGAAATTGATGAATTAAAAACGGGTCCACCGGGCCAACCCATTCCCACAAATTGATGCCCATAAATTGTGTACTCCGCGGTCATTAATTTGCCATCGGCTTCGGGCCT
>CAIXDY010000005.1 GCA_903918325.1 uncultured Actinomycetes bacterium | reverse complement strand
TGGAGTTATGGGTCCGGTTCTGGCGACAACTCTGGCACTTTCTTCACATCCACAATCGGCTTTACTGTTCGCTGCTTTCATGATGGCGCTAGGTGGTGGATCACTCGCATTCAACCCAGTTTCACGGGCATGGATTCCGGAAAAGAAAAAAGCCGGACAAAAACCATTGTGGAAACATAGAGCGATTCAATTATTAATGATTGAGGCAATCTTCATTGGTTTTGGTTGGGGTGTATTTGATGTTGCCGTCCCCGCATTTGCAACGATTGAAAAAGTTCCATCACGTACCGCTTGGATTCTGGCCGCGATGGGTTTTGCAAGTATTGCCGGTGGAATAGCTGCTGGAATTGTTTCAAAGCGCTATAGCCCACTTGGCTGGTTCATTCGTAATTATTTTCTTTGGTTTATTTTCACACTGCCATTGGCATTTACATATCCCGGTTGGAGCTTGGCGCTCGTCGGTGCCTGTCTAGGTTTCATTGGTGGAGCACAACAGGTTTTTTATTGGGAAGTTCTAGAAGCCGTCCGACCGCTTGGCTCTGAAGTATCATCCATAGGTTGGTTATGGACCATCGAAGGTTCTTTTATGGCACTTGGCTCAGCTGTTGGCGGGTATGTATCGCAAGAATTTTCTCCACGGATCGCACTCTCAATCACACCAACGTGCATTGCAATCGGAACAATTATTTTAGTCCTTGGTCGATCCTGGCTAGTGGAAGCAAATGAAGTTCCAAAGCCTGAAAATGATTTACGGGCAATGCGCGATAACTCAGATGAAACTAATTAATGTGCGGCTTCGTGCCACGTTAAACCAAGTCCAGCACTGACATCCAGGGGCGCTTTGAGTGGATATGCCGCACCCATTTCGCGCTTCACAAGTTCGGTAATCGCGTTTTCCTCACCTTTCACAACTTCAACAATCAACTCATCATGAATTTGCAGCAATAAACGCGAAGCCATCTTTTCCTTCTCAATAGCGCGCTGAACTTTGAGCATGGCTAATTTAATGATGTCGGCGGCTGAACCTTGAATCGGTGCATTTAACGCCATCCGCTCCGCAACCTCACGGCGTTGACGGTTATCGTGCATCAAGTCAGGTAAATATCTACGGCGTCCCATAATGGTTTCGGTGTAACCAACTTTGCGCGCTTCTTCTACTACGTTCTTCAAATAATCGCGGATTCCGCCAAAGCGCTCAAAATATTTGTCCATCAATTCTTGAGCCGCTGGTGGTGAAATATCGAGTTGAGCCGATAAACCGTAAGACGAGAGGCCATATGCAAGCCCATACGACATTGCCTTAATTTGTCGACGCATTTCAGGATCTACATCATGTGCAGCAACTCCAAATATTTCTCCGGCAATAGTTGCATGTAAATCTTCACCCGACTCAAAAGCTTTGAGCAATTTTTCATCGTGCGATAAGTGAGCCATGATGCGCATTTCTATCTGACTGTAATCAGCCGTTAGCAGCGACACATAACCTTTACCAGCCACAAAACAGTTTCTGATAGTTCGACCTTCTTCAGTACGAACTGGAATATTTTGTAAATTAGGACCAGTGGAAGATAAGCGACCAGTTGCGGCAACGGTTTGTTGGAAGTGGGTATGAATTCGGCCATCCTTAGCAATTTCAGCAATTAAACCTTCAACGGTTGTGCCTAGTTTTTTAGTCTCACGGATGCGCAAAAGTGACGTCAGTACAGGATGGCCACTCTTTTGATGCAGCCAATCCAAGCTTTCGGCATCAGTTGTATATCCAGTTTTTATTTTTTTAGTTTTTGGCAATTTGAGTTCGTCGAAGAGAACAACTTGTAACTGTTTAGGCGAAGCCACATTGAACTCATGACCCACCGCTTCATGGGCAGATTTAGTTTCACGACTCACTTCACCCTCAAAATAAGCCGCTAACTTCTCCAACTCTTTGCGATCAACGGCAATTCCAACGGCCTCCATTTTTGCCAATAGGGCGGCAATCGGTAGTTCCATGTCATTGAAAAGCTCCCACAGATTTCGCTCTTTCAATTCGCGAGTCAATGAATCGCGTAACGTGAAAAGCGCCCTGGCCGAGGTAAGGAGTTCTTGTTCTGGCGTAGATGCATTAATTGCGCTTCCATCTCCCCAGCGTTCCTGTAAATCTTTGAGCTCTTGCGCTCGGACTCCAGGGTTTACTAAATAAGCGGCCAGCGAAGTATCGAAAGAAATTCCTACCATGGCATTGATGCGCGCTAAAGATTTTCCATCATGCACAACCTTTGGCAAGTTGGGATCTAGGGCCCAATCCCCCATCACCGAAGAATGAACTAAATAAACCTCTTCTTTAGAAAATGCGACGGCAAACCTGTGAAGTTTTTCATCTAGTAGAGAGTAAGCCAGAGCTATTTGCGTTGAATGCGTTTTGATTTTCTTATCGAGTTCAGCTGGAGTTAAAACTCCCTCACTCATCTCATCGGCAAAAAGTGCAAATTCAGGTTCAGGTACTGTGCTTGTGCCCTTGAGAAGTATCGGCTTCATGCGATCTTTCAGTGTTTTAAACTCTAAGCGATCAAATAGCGGATTAGTCAGATTCTCATCGACGCCTGACCAAGCCAGTGCATCGATACTTAATTCCAAAGGAACTTCAGAAACAAGCTGCGTCAATTCTCGATTACGAATGACATTATCGATTGAATCGCGAAGGGATTGCCCGACTTTGCCGCCGACTTTATCTACGTTTGATAAAAGCTCTTGCAACGATCCATGCTCAACTATCCACTTGGCTGCAGTTTTTTCTCCCACACCAGGAATTGAAGGCAAGTTATCACTGGGGTCTCCGCGCAAGGCCGCAAAATCTGGATACTGCGTTGGCGACATTCCATATTTTTCTTGGACAGCTTCTGGAGTCATCCGGGCTAAATCACTTACTCCACGCTTGGGATAAAGCACCGTTGTCTTCTCATTTACTAACTGGAATGAATCGCGATCTCCTGTGCAAATGAAAACTTCTGCGCCTTCTTTTTCAGCCCGCTTAGCGATAGTGGCCAATATGTCGTCGGCTTCATAACCCTCTACTTCAAAC
>CAIXDY010000004.1 GCA_903918325.1 uncultured Actinomycetes bacterium | reverse complement strand
TCATTTCCATCGTGGATTTAATGGCAGCATTTCCCTCTGTTTTGTTTGGGCTTTGGGGTTTCTTTGTTCTCATGCCAATGGCAACATACTGGGCGAAGCTTCTGAATCACTATTTAAGTTGGATTCCGGTTTTTAATTCACCCGAACCATTTTTTGAACGTTCTCCGTTTATCGCCGGCTTAGTTCTTGCGATCATGATTATTCCAATTGTTACGTCAGTCTCCCGAGAAGTTTTTGCGCAAACACCACTCGATCGTATTCAAGCTGCATATGCCCTTGGTGCGACAAAGTGGGGTGTCATCAAAGCCGTTGTCTTCCCATTTGGAAGCAGCGGCGTAGTTGGCGGTGCGATGCTTGGATTAGGTCGTGCTTTTGGTGAGACCGTTGCGGTTTACACCGTTCTCAATATCGTCTTTGCACCCAACTGGCATGTTTTATTTGGCTCTGGTGGCAACATCGCCTCTCTCATTATTTTGAAGTGGGGCGAGTCAACTGGTGCCGAGACCACTGCTTTATTAGCCGCCGGCTTCATTTTATTCGTACTTACGTTGCTCGTGAATTTAACTGCGAATTTTATTGTTCGCCAAACGCTTAAGTCTGGTAAATGATTATGACTACCACTGTTAAGCCACAAAAACCTTGGAGTCCAACGCGCCAAGAAGTAGCAATAAATGCTTCCAGCTTTATTACTTCTGCTGCACTTGCGACCGCGGCCGTAAAGTTCACGGCTTTATCAGGCAAAATTGGTTTCTTCGTAGCATTTATTATTTCAATTACTACGCTCCAAGTTATTTCCGGAGTGCGTAAATACGGTCGCAAAGCTTTGGCTGATAACTTTGCTTCTTCAATTATTTATGTTGGCGCCTCAATAGTGCTAGTTCCTGTAATTAGCATTTTATATATGGCAATAACAAAGGGAATCGCAGGTTTGCATTGGAGTTTGTTTACACAATCTATGTTTAACGCATCTTTCCTAGATCCAGTAAGCAAAGGTGGACTGCTTCATGCTTTAGTTGGAACTCTTTATCTCATTATTTTATCAATGATTGTTAGCGTGCCGATGGGAATTTTGACTGCACTTTATCTAACTGAGATTAAAGGCCCAGGCGCTAAATTTATTCAATTTGTTGTTCAAGCAATGTCAGGCGTTCCATCAGTTGTCGCCGGGCTATTTATTTTTACATCAGTAATTTTAATTTCTCCGCTGAAGGCATCTGGTGCAACCGGAGCTCTGGCTCTAGCGGTCTTGATGATCCCGACGGTGACTCGAACTTCTCAAGAAGTTCTTTTACTCGTACCGCAAGATTTGCGTGAAGCCGGTTTGGCTTTGGGTGCAACTCAATGGAAAACCGTTGCAACCATTGTTGTGCCAGCGGCAAGAAATGGTTTGATCACGGCTACGATTTTGGGCGTTGCACGTATCGCCGGTGAAACTGCGCCACTTATTTTCACTATTGGTGGCGCGGATAAACTCAATTTGAACCCATTTAAGGATTACCAAAGCGCACTTCCATTTTATGTTTGGAAGGGCTTAACGCTTGGAACTCCTGAATCTTTGCAGCGGGCATGGACTGGAATTCTTATTTTGCTGGTCCTTGTGCTCTCACTTTTCATTGCAGCTAGAACCCTAGGAGTTCGGAAGATGGGCAAATGACAACTAAAAATTCTCAATCAAATAACGACAATGCATCAGGAGAAAACATGAGCATCGCATCCTCGTCACTAGCTAACGTATCGAATTCACGAGCTAGTCAAAAAGTTCCTGGAACTGCCCCGCTTGGTACTGGTTTAGAGGCACGTGGAATTCATGCATGGTTTGGTACACACCTTGCTCTTGAAAACATCTCTCTCGATTTTGCAGCTGGAACAGTTACCGCCCTGATCGGCCCTTCAGGTTGCGGTAAGTCAACTTTTATTCGCACAATCAACCGCATGCATGAATTTATTCCAACGGCTGCAATGGCCGGCCAGGTGTTGCTCGATGGCAAAGATGTGTATGCACCTGGTACCGATGTCACCAAGATTCGTCTTCAAATTGGAATGGTTTTTCAGAAGCCAAACCCATTCCCATCTATGACCATTGGTGAAAATGTTTTGTCGGGTATCAAATTGGCCCAACTCAAAGTCGAAAATAAAGATGATTTAATGCAAGAGTGCTTAGTTCGCGCAGGATTATGGAATGAAGTGAAAGATCGCCTTGGCGCACATGCCGGTGGGCTCTCTGGTGGTCAACAGCAACGTCTCTGTATCGCCCGCTCTCTTGCAGTAAAGCCAAAAGTACTGTTAATGGATGAGCCATGCTCTGCGCTAGATCCAGGATCTACGCTTCGAATCGAAGAAACGATCTCTGAGCTTTCAAAAGACATGACAATTATTATTGTGACCCACAATATGCAACAAGCGGCACGTGTATCTGATTACACCGCCTTCTTCCTATCTGACGGTGGCCCTGGCCAGATGATTGAGGTTGGACCAACCGCTGAAATATTTACTCGC
>CAIXDY010000003.1 GCA_903918325.1 uncultured Actinomycetes bacterium | reverse complement strand
GTCTTTCGCTCGCGCCATTGATACAACTGGAAAAGAACTATGGAATTTAGCTCTAGATCAAGCCTCGCCTTCAGTTGCTACGGCAGCAACCGTAGATAACACGGGCACAATTTGGATTGCTGGTTCTACTTCGCTATCGCGTGCAACGCCAGCGCCTTCGCCAACAGCAACACCGCTCAATCCAGACAAAGTAGTTTCCGTTCCAGATATTTTTACCGCCGATTTAGATGCCTTTTCATTATGGTCAATTAATCCAACTACTCAAGCTTTAGCGCAGTACACCCTTCAGTTGGATGCACCTATTTTAATTAGTGCCATCGCTGCAGACAGTTCGGGCTTAAGTGCCGTGGGTAGCTCTGGAATGATTATTAACGCAGATTTATTAGGTCACATATCTAAAACAGTCACAATGGGCAGCACAGCAACTACTTTTGAACAAGTAATAAAGAATGTCGATGGGACATTGACCGCAATTGGTTCAAGTACTGAAACTTTGGGTGGCAAGAAATTAGTTGGCAAAGTCGATGGAGTAATAATTAAGATTTCGAAAGCAAATAAGATTATTTCTTTAGTGAGAAGTTCTGCCGCTAAAGCGCAACGAAGTTGGACTAGCGCGACTTCTTCACTACTTTTAGGTGGTTATGTAGTCACAGGTTCTAAAACTGAAAGTGCAGTGACGAAATTTTCTGCCAAATTTCTTCCTACCTGGACTTATAGATTTGCGGCAACGGGAACGGTTTTTACTGCTGGATCAACTTATGCTCTTATTCAATCCACTGGAGCTATTTCACAATTAGCTGGTTGGTCACCTAAGAGCCCACAAGGCTTGTTGATCAGCTTTGATTCCAAAGGTGTTATTAATGGCGGCTACAGCGCCTCTAACGAGCAAATTCAACTACTGGGGCTGTACGCCTCAAAGGATTTAGGGATTTTATGCATAACTTCCAGCGCAGATACCGTTTCGATTTTTACCCTCAACTAGAGGTAACCTAACGCCCTAAGCATTAACGATTCTAGAAATGAGAGCGTGACATATGGGTTCCGTAATTAAAAAGCGACGCAAGCGCATGGCGAAGAAGAAGCATAAAAAACTTCTCAAGAAGACTCGCATTCAGCGCCGTAACGCTAAATAGTAATTACGGTTTTAGCAGTGCCAGCTTTCCATTAACCGTGGCAAGCACATACTTAACTTTATTAACAGTCACCCAGGTGCTCTGAGTTGGTTCAGAGCCTTGGGTGCTTCTGATTAAACGTATTGCAGCTTGGCCAAGGGATTTCTTACTTGTATCCAGTGCACACAAACGATCCTGACAGTTAAAGAGAATAGTTTTTCCATCAGTGGCTAGATATGCACCAGGTGTTCCATAGTTTTCTGTAGTGATATTTGAAATATCTAAAGGCTTGCTGAGCATCGCCCAGCGGATTTGATCAGGCTTTGGGAATGACGCGGCCGAACTTGAAAGCCACACGATTTGAGTATCACTGCCAACTTTAGAAAGCGCGACGTCGTAACCAAAAACTGACGCGCTATCAGTGGAGACATCTAGCGTTTGATAGCTCCAAGTATTTGCATCACTTCCTGTACGTGTAGCAATTCGAATCGCACCAGATGTAATGTCCTTATTCTGATTTTGAGTCACTACAGAGTCGTATGCGATTACAGTTTTAGTTCCATCAAAGATAGCTTGTAAGTGGAAACCAACATCGCCGGTGGTACGGCCTTCGGTCTTTCGATCTCCGTCAATCATTTCATAAACCCATGGAGCTGATTTAGTTTTGACTGCACCAAGTAATACACCTTGGCTCTCATCACGATAGAAAACTTGAACGCCAGTCGCGGTTGCAACGCAAGCATTTGAAACACTCACATCGCTGGAAGTACGTACCCGAATAGGATCGGCGTAGTCATTGACTGAAGGACCATTTCCATCAACTACATCAAAAGTGAAAGTACTTCCGTTATAGGCGGCATAGCGTAAATCTTTATCGGTTGTATCGCCGTAAAAAAGATGCAGCGTTTGTTTTGTTCCACTTCCATTGACGCACATTGAGACTGGACCAGCTATTTGATTGGCAGTACGACCATTACTACCACCCGCGCCATCGACCGTTACTTTTTTCCATACTTTGCCATCGTATGTAGCTAGCTTTAAGTCACCAGATTTTGTATCGGTGTAGGCAACGGCGGGTTGTCCATCAAAAGTAGTACTGCTGACAGAAGTTCCATCGGCAGTTGAATCAAGAACACTGCTCTTCCAACCAGTTTGCGGAATAACTGCCTTGCTTACCGCCGCCTCTGAGAGACCTAATGAGTTTTTCGCAACAACTGAAAATGTATATGTAGTTCCATTCTTTAAACCAGGAACAACTACTGGACTAGAAAGCGCCTTCTTTTCTACTCCCGTTTTTAGATTCTTAACGATGTACTCAGTGATTTGAGCGGTTCGTATATTTACAGGTGGATCAAAAGTAATAAGTGCAGCTGAATCAGCGATGAAAGCTTGAACATTTCGAGGCGATTGTGGCAGACCAGATGCAACGCCAGCTGGTGGCTTATTGCGCATGTCATCCATCATGCCGAGCAACAAAGGTCCAGGCTCTTTAAAAATCTCACCGGGATCTAAATTGGGTGTCATAACAGAGTTCAAACCAGTTTTAGAAAAAGTTGATTCATCTAAGTGGCTAGTTGATGATCCAGGTTGATATGACGAAGGTGTATACAGTTTTGGTTTTACTCCACTGTTAGCCGCGGTACCTAAAGGTCCAGCCCACACAAGTGAAGAAGTAAGTGCTTGGCCAAGTTCAAGTGATGGTGTTGGTAAATCAGCTAAACGGCGACCATCAGAAGTTTGCGCGTATGCATCGTAAGGTGTTGGTTGGTCCAAGCTAGCAATTCCAGAACGTGTGTCATATGAATCGTTAGATAAGAAACCCAAACCGTGGGCAATTTCATGGAGAAAAACCGATTCTAAATCGTATTCACTATTACTTGGGGCACCATCACCACGTGTATTCCATGCGGCATTCGAACTTACTTGAATAATAATTTCAGGATTGTTTTTATCTAAATCTTTACCAGCAAGCGCATTAGCTAAAGCCGATGGGTACCACAGTGATGGATCTGGGGCACCAGCAAAACTTGAGTAAAAGTTAGTTGGTCGAGCACTTCCTAAGACTCCCCATGACGAAGAGCGGCCCCATGAAGCATCCACATTAATTGGTACGGTCGATGAAAAGTTTGCTGACCACACATCAATGGCGGCTTGAACTTCTTTTTTCGCCCAATCTGGAAAGTTGTTGTAGTTAACAATGAATTTAGATTTAGCTTGGATGTTTGCAGTTTTTGGCCGTTGTTGCGGTTTCGTATCAGTTGAAGTACCGGCGTAAATATTGCCCCACTGTGTTGCTGGTGCAACTCTGAACAGAGCTTGGGCCGATGGCGCACTCAGAATCGATGCAAGCAGGGCTACAACAACTGCGCTAGCCCGAAGCTTGCTCGTGGGGAATCTCCGCATTGGCGCACACTATCAAGGTGAGATGATTGCTTCATAGCCGCGTGCTTAAAAATAGGGGTTCTCTAAGCAAATTGACAGGAAAGAGGTGCGTTCATGACAGTGATAACTGTATTTAGCCGACATGGCTGTCATTTGTGCGAAGTGGCTACTGAATTATTGGAATCGATGCAAAAAGAATTAAATTATGAGATTAATAAAATTTATATCGATGGAGATTTAGAACTAGAAAAACTTTATGGTGAACAAGTTCCTGTGATTCATATTGACGGAGTGCATCATGATTTCTTTAAAGTAGATCCGGAACGTTTTAGATCTTCCCTTGAAAAACATCGTCAGCATCAATAATTTTGTAAGAGTAACCCTGCTCAGCTAAAAAGCGCTGACGATTCTGAGCAAAATCTTGGTCGATAGTGTCGCGTGAAATAACTGAATAAAACTTCGCAGTTCGCCCATCAGATTTTGGACGCAGGATTCTTCCAAGTCTTTGGGCTTCTTCTTGGCGGCTCCCAAATGCACCACTTACTTGAATCGCGATAGTTGCATCGGGTAAATCGATAGAAAAGTTAGCAACTTTAGATACAACTAAAGTGGTTAATTCACCCGATCTAAATTTATTAAATAAAATTTCGCGCTCTTTGACCGGAGTTTCACCTTTGATAACAGGTACTCCCAGAACTTCTGAAAGTTCATCAAGTTGGTCAATGTATTGACCAATAACCAGAATCTGTTCACCTTGGTGTTTTTTAACTAGCGCTTCAACTACATCACGCTTTGTGCGCGTAGTTGCACAGTAGCGATATCGGTTTTCGACTTCGGCAGTTGCATAAGTAAGACGTTCATTTTCAGTCAGGTTTACGCGCACCTCAATACATTCTGCAGGGGCGATATACCCTTGAGATTCAATCTCTTTCCAAGGAACATCAAAGCGCTTTGGCCCGATCAGTGAAAAGACTTCACCTTCCATTCCATCTTCACGAACTAGCGTTGCGGTAAGACCCAAACGGCGTCGAGATTGGATGTCTGCAGTAAAGCGGAAAATTGGCGCAGGCAGCAGGTGTACCTCATCATAAATAATTAAGCCCCAGTCGTATGAATCAAAGAGATCTAGGTGGGAATACACGCCATTCTTCTTTTTGGTCATGACTTGATACGTTGCAATAGTTACTGGGCGAATCTCTTTTTTTGCACCGGAATATTCACCAATCTCATCTTCATTTAAAGAAGTGCGCTTAAGTAATTCTTCCCGCCATTGACGTGCTGCAACCGTATTGGTTACCAAGATAAGCGTTGTGGCTTTTGCATGTGCCATAGCCGCAGCACCCACAATTGTTTTTCCTGCACCACAAGGAAGTACTACAACACCGGAACCACCATGCCAAAAACCTTCAGCTGCTAGTTCTTGATAGGGACGAATCTTCCAGCCATCTTGCTTCAATGCAATTTCATGGGCTTGTCCATCAACATAACCGGCAAAATCTTCGGCGGGCCAACCTAAACGCAAAAGCGATTGTTTTATCTGCCCACGTTGGCTCGGCAATACCGCAATAGTCTCTTTATCAATTCGTGCACCCAGAAGTGGTTGAATCTTTTTTGCACGGATAACTTCTTCTAATACCGCTGAATCAGTAGTAATTAAAATCAATCCATGAACGGGATCCATTTCAAGTCGAAGTCGACCGTAACGCGACATTGTTTCGGCAACGTCAATTAAAATTGAGTGTGGAACCGCATAACGCGAGTACTTAATTAATGTGTCGATTACTTGTTCGGCATCATGGCCTGCTGCACGAGCATTCCAAAGTCCAAGGGGTGTTAGCCGATATGTATGGATATGTTCGGGGGAGCGTTCTAGTTCAGCAAAAGGTGCGATTGCACGTCGACATTCAGTTGATAAAGGATGATCGATATCTAACAGCAGCGTTTTATCGCTTTGGACGATTAACGGGCCATCAGTCATCTAATAAATCCTTAATTAATGCGTGTAGTAAACGGCTGCGATCTTCAAGGGTACTGACGTCTACCCATTCATGCGCGGCGTGGGCACCATCTCCAATTGCACCTAAACCATCCAGAACTTGTGCGCCAGCAGCTGCAGCGAAGTTTCCATCACTTGCACCACCCACTGAGGCATGACCAAGTGGTGGCATACCAAGTTCTTTTGCGACTTTTTCAGCGCGTTCGTACAAAGCCATCGTTGATGAAGTTTCTAGGGGTGGGCGATTAAATCCACCAGTTATTTCGTATCGAGCACCTGGGTTAACCGCTTTGAGATTTCTAATTGCAGCATCGACACGTTTTAAATCATCCATTGAATATGAACGAATATCGATATCTACCACAGCTAAATCAGGCACGGTATTAGTTGTATTTCCTGCACGCAGAGTTGTTGGAACAACCGTTGTTCCATGCTCTTTATTTTCTAATGCAGCGATTGCCAGAATTGCATGAGCAATTTCAACTGAAGAGTTAATGCCTTTTTCAGGTTCAAGCCCGGCATGTGAAGCTTTTCCATGAATTTTGACTTGATACATGGCTGTACCTTTGCGACCCGTCTTAACCATTCCATTCAGGGTTGCTTCTAAAACCAAAACGGCTTTAGCCGTTGATGAAATCTGTTTAATAAAATCTTTACTTGTTGCACTTCCAGTTTCTTCATCAGTTGTCGCTACAAGGGCAACTGAACCAGTGAGCCCCTTCATTGCGTAGAGTGCTTGAATGAAACCGGCTTTCATATCAAAAATTCCTGGACCTGAAACTTTTGTGCCATCAACTTTCCATAATGGAATGAAGGAGCCCTTTGGCCAAACGGTATCTAGATGTGCAAGTACAACAATCTCTGGATTATTTGCACCCCACCAAAAAACTGGGCGACCATTCACATCACGAATTTCTGCAGGTGTTCCCAGAACGCGCGTTGCAATATCGCTGGCTAAACGAATAACTTCGTGGCAAGCCTCTAAATCTTCAGTCGGAGATTCCAACTTCACAAGAGCTTCAAGGGCGGCCAACATGAGCTAATCCTATAGTGGCGCAACGCCGGTGATGCGTGGAATTCTAAAGGATTGGACTTCACCCGTTGCATGGTCACGAGCAATCAAGGCTCCAGCGCTTACACGGATTGGATCGATAATTCGATGCGTGACCGAGCCATTGTTATCGGCATAACCAATAGAAAGTGATTTTTCTTCGACAATATATTTATTAACTAAATCCATCGTTTCATTTGCAGTGGTACGGGGCAAAGCACCCAGTGCCTCATTTGCAGCTTGTCTTAAGTGTGTTTGTTTATGGGTTGACTTCTCACCAGTTCGAATTGCTCGAATAGCTGCATTTAAATTCTCATTAGTTGGAACTTCAATTTCTCCAATAACTCGCGGAGGGCGAGGTTTAGTTAATGCACGATTAGCGCGTGGTCCAGTCAGCATGATTCCGGAAGCAGATTCACCGGCAGGTAAGTAACCCGCTTCACGCAGAACTCGCATGGTGTCAGTTGCATCGTGATCGCAAATAACAACCTCTGGTGCAATTCTGCGAAGCGCAAGAATTTCTAAACGCTTGTCATTCATAATCTGAGAGATTAAAGCCGTGTCTTCGCAGCGTACAAATGACGTTGTATTTCCAACCCGAAGTTTTCCGTGCTTCTTAGCAACATCTGCAATCAAATATTCCAATGGTTGAGGCATGGGTGTCTTTGAAGTTTTAGTGAGAAAAGCTTTAATTTCATCGCCAGTCTTACCATGATCTAATGCACGGCGAATTGTTGCTTCACTAAAACGATAAACCGTTGCTCCGCCACGACTTTCAATTTCAGCCATGATTGCCAGCTGTTGCGAAATTTCATGTTCGAGGGGTCCAGGTGCAATTGCAGTGTTATCGCTTTGAATCAAAATGTGATCAACGGTCTTAGGCAAGTCAGCATTTATTAGTGATAAATCATTTCCAGTGAGAAACTCAACACCATAAGTAGAAATTGCACCTTGGCCAGTAATTCCGAGCCATTCAGCTTCGCGCAACGTCCAACTCGCTAATTCTTCTTGCAGAGATGAATTGCGGCGCACAGGCGCTCGCCAAGTGAGAACCTCATTAAATGATGCTGCATCTGGTGCGGTACCTGGATTCTCACTAAGAATTGCCAGTGTAAGCGCACGAACTTTTGCGGCATTAACGCGGTCAAGTTCGGGGCCAAGGGCTGCAACATTTTTTGAATCAGCTCTTCCAACTAAACCGCTTACGCGTGAAGTAATTAACCACTGCGAGGCTAGAACTTGCCAGCGATCGGCTGGAGTTTGCATCAACCAGATATCAAATTTATTGCTTGGCATTATTCGATCATCTGCATCAATACTTATGAGAGAGGATAAATATGCCAATTCGGTAATGAAAGCAGTACATGATTCATCCACGCCTAAATGAGTTGAGAGAACTTTTAAGTCGCGAACACCTAGACCTCCTGCGCTAAGCGCATCGGCAGGTTCGTCAGCCCAAAAATTAAGAAGTTCTTCTACCCAACGAAGCACAGTGGAAATATTTGCAATTGCCGCAAGATT
>CAIXDY010000002.1 GCA_903918325.1 uncultured Actinomycetes bacterium | reverse complement strand
TTGCTGGAATCCAAGCCTTTTAAAACCCCGCCGGCTGAGATGCAAGAAATTTCGTGTTCGCTGCTTAAACCTCCGCAGATAACGGCAACGTTGATTGTGCTCATCGAATAAAGTTTTCTGCTCGCGTTGTAATTTCCATAAGGCGATCAAGGGCATCAGCAGGTGAAATCGAGCCTGAAACAACGTCGGCAACGGCTTCGATAACTGGCACTTCAACTCCTACTCTGTGAGCAATTTCTAGAACTGCATTGGAGGAGGCTACGCCCTCAACGGTCTTAGCTACATATTCTCGCGCAGTTTGCATCGATCCAGAACGTCCCAAAACCTCGCCGAAAGTGCGGTTACGCGATAACCCAGAACCACAGCTAGCTACTAAGTCACCCATTCCAGCTAAACCTGCCGCGCTGAGTGGATCGGCGCCATGTGCTGCACACAAACGCGCGACTTCATTTAAACCCCGAGTAATGAGCATGGCTTGGGTATTTTCCCCGAAACCCATTCCAATTGAAATTCCAACAGCTAAAGCAATGACCGATTTAATTGCACCTGCATACTCACAACCCAAAACATCAACTGATGTGTAAACGCGGTAATACGGCGTTGCAAAAAGCTTTTGTACTTTTTCAGCAATCATCATTGTCGGTGCAGCCGCTACCGCCCCGGCGGGTTGGCGCAAAATCAGCTCATTAGCCAGATTTGGTCCCGTGATAAGCGCAAAGTTTTGACTTTCCAACTCTTCGTGAATTATTTCAGTCATTCTAGAAAGTGAGCTCACTTCGATTCCTTTTAAAGTGCTCACACATAGTGCATCTGGATCCATCAAGAGTTTCCAGGTTTTTAAATTTTCTCGTAACGTTTGTGCCGGAACAGCCAGCACGTAGATATTTGAATATTCAAAAGCTTCTTGTAACGAGGTTGTAGCTGCAATTCCCAATGGCAAGATGTTCTCATCTAGATATTTACTGTTGGTATGGCGTGTGTTGATTTCATTCACAGTTTCTTGGTTACGGCCCCACATAAGAATGTGATTGCCGGCATCGGATAACACTTGAGCCATAGTGCAACCCCAAGCTCCGGTACCCAAAACCGTTACTTTGCTCATCGCTTCTTTTTAAAGTTTCCAGTTCGAGGAAGATTTGAATTATGTGGGTCAAAGATTTCTATTGGGCGTTTTTCTCCGCGCAATTCTTCAAGCAAATCGGTGATCGCTTTCATAACGAAAGCCGTTGCTTCAATCAGGGCCGCGGCATCATTTTCTTTGCCGTACCACGGTGATAAATCCAAAGGCTTTCCTACTAAAATTTTTATTGGCGTACGGGGAAAAAACTTAACTTTCTTTTCATATGTTGGCATCACAATCTGCGAACCCCATTGTGCAATTGGAATTACTTGAGTTTTGGTGGTGATTGCAAGGCGCGCCAACCCAGTCTTGGCAACCATGGGCCAACCATTGGGATCGCGCGTGAGCGTGCCTTCAGGATAAACGCCAACACAGTGCCCAATCTCTAATAGACGTACCGCGTGATCTAAAGCTTTTGCCGCATCTTTACTTTCGCGGATGACTGGAACCATGCCTGCAGCTAGGACTATTTTTCCAATAAGCGGGGTTTTAAAAACACCCTCTTTACCTATGTAGCGAGGCGCGCGACCATTTCGATATAAAAAATGTGTAAGGAACAAAACATCTAAATATGAAATGTGATTGCTGGCGATAATAATTTTGCCGGATTTTGGGATGTTTTCTCCCCCGCGCCACTGTTTCTTTCCAACACAATTAAGAATAGGAATTACTACTTTGGTTCCTAATTTAAAAGCGAAATTTGTGCCTAGCGGTTTACCAACCGGCGGTGCATATGAAACTTTGTATTCCGCCATGCGGGCAATACTAACGAATAGGCATAAGAAAACGGGGCCGGCGTGAGCCGACCCCGTTAACTAAACTACGTGAATTACTTCTTCTTGGCCTTCTTAGCGACCTTCTTCTTTGCAGGAGCCTTCTTAGCAACCTTCTTCTTAGTTGCTGGCTTCTTCTTTGCAGGAGCCTTCTTGGCTGCCTTCTTAGCTGCTGGCTTTGCCTTAGCAACTGGCTTTGGTTCTGGCTTTGGAGCAGGTCCTAGCTTGCGCTCACCTGAGATGACATCCTTCAAACCCTTTGCAGGTAGGAAGCGAGCCTTCTTTGAAGCCTTGATCTTGATTGTTTCGCCAGTGAATGGGTTACGTCCCATACGAGCCTTGCGATCAACCTTCTTGAACTTACCGAAATCGTTGATCATT
>CAIXDY010000001.1 GCA_903918325.1 uncultured Actinomycetes bacterium | reverse complement strand
TTATGAACGAGAATCAAGTGAGCGAAGTGTTACGCAACGCCTTTGATGAAGATGCGATACGTCAAGGCATCGCACAAATCCTGGGAAATACGTGGGACGCCGAGCTAGAGAAATTTAGGGGTGCTGGCATGCAAGAGATCTCACATCTGCGGGCGATATAAAGGCGGTAGAATTTAACTATGAGTCAACTTAATGAATCACCCATCATCACAGTAGAGCGTCGCAAAGCAGTAACAATTATTATCGCTTCGGTAATCGTGGCGCTCGCACTCGGTGTTGGTTTGATGAAAGTTGGTTCGGGTTTTGCTTCTCGTAGCAGTGATGGAATTACGGTAACCGGTTCGGCAAAAACTTCTGCAACAGCAGATAATGCGGTTTGGGTTTTATCAGTCAGTCTTTCTGCGCCAAATGTTGGGGGAGCTGTAGGTAAAGTCGATTCAGATGTTGCTTCGCTATCAAAGTATTTAACCGATGGAGGAATTCCAGCCGATGCACTTACTTTGGGTGCGGTTTCAACCTATGCTAATGAAGAGTATGTCAATGGAAATTCAACGGGCCGCGTGCTTTCTTACCGCGCCAATCGCGATGTCACAGTTCGATCAAAGGATGTTCAATTAGTTTCAAAACTTAGCCAAGGCATTGGAACTTTGCTCCAGACCGGAATTCATGTAAATAACTATGGACCACAGTTCTACATCTCTAACTTGCCTGAACTTCGTCCTGCATTAATGAGTGATGCCATGAAGGATGCCAAGTTGCGTGCCGAAGCATTGACTAAAGCGGTCGGTGGCAAATTAGGTGCATTAGTTAATGTAAAAGCTGGCCCAATTCAAATTACGACACCGGATTCAACTATGACTACTGACTATGGCGCTTATGACACAACGACTATTAATAAAACCGTGACAGCAACGGTCGCAGTAACCTTTAAGTCGAACGGATAATGCCTCTTAGTAATCAACGGAGTTGGCTGGCCAAAACAATTGGGCCACTCCTATTCCTACAATCACTTGCACTAATCGGCTTTTTCGCAGCACAGTCATTACCGCATGTCGTACGCACACTTGGAAGTGGCGTACACCCAACCGTTGTAGCAACAACTGAAGTTGCACGAATATTGGTTGCAACCTGTCTGTTTATGACTGCACGAGGAATAAATTTAAGACGCCGCCGCGCTTGGTTCGCCGCAACATTTCTTGAAATTGTGTTGATCGCTACCTCACTAGTGCACCCAATTCTCTTCTTTCTGCGTCACCAAGTGAGCGGAAATACCTTCGTTGGGGATTTGCTGGCGGCACACTTATTTACCCAGTTCTTGCTACTTATTTTACTTATTCGTTATCGAAGTGATTTCAAAACAGTTACTGATCCAGTTACACGCAAAAAGGCTTCACTGTTCTTTATTCGAAATCTGGCGCTGGCATTCACTTTCGGTTTAGCCCTTGTTTACTTTGATTCAAAATCCTTTGTTGTCACTGTAGATTTTAAACACGCCCTTGAAATTACATTTAAAGGCTTATTTGGTAT